>CAVCDF010000069.1:0-47461 GCA_963600795.1 Anaerotignum sp.
GTTCACGATGGTCTTCGGCGCCTTGACGGTGACAGTCTTGGCGGCCGCGTCAAGGACGGCTTCGAAATTCTTGGATTCCACGATGACGAAAGTGTTGTCGTCAGCGCCGCTGATGGTGTAGTTGAAAACGTAGGTCCCCTCCGGGTCGATCTCAACATCGTAGTTCTCGACCTTGATAACAAGGTTCTTGAGAATCGTGATGACCTGCTCGCCGAGAGTGAATATGTAGGCGGCATCAGTCTCCTCCATCACAAGCGTAGGAGCCGCCGTGCCGGAGACAGGGACATCCTCCCACGTCTCGCCGTCTACGGAAACTTTCCAGATTCCGTCGACGATCTTGAACTTCGGAGTCTTGCCGTCCACACCGTCCTTTCCGTCGGTGCCTTTGACAGGGACGTTCTGACCGTTGTACTTGATAGGTTCTCCGTTGACGGTCCAGTAGCAGACGCCGTCGATTTCGATTACGCCGATGACAGGAGTGGCCCCGTCATCGCCGTTCGTACCGTCTACACCGTTGGAGATGACGGCGGTGGTGCCGTCGCTGAAAGTGATAGTGTAGGAATCTTCGCCCGGAACGACCGAAGTGACGGTCACGGCTTTGGCGGAAGCCGCCACAAGCTGCTGGATTGAAGTCACATTGGCGTTCACCTTGGTCTCAAGGGCAGCCACTTTTTCTTCGAGGGCATCGACTCTGTCTTCGAGGTCCTTTGTGCAGGAGCAGACCATAGCCGCCGCTGCAGCAATCGCGAACAAAACTTTTTTCATACTATTATTTTTGAATATTTTTCCGTAGATGACTGTGTCTGAAGGCAGGGGCGCGTCAGAACGAAAGAATCGGGTAGCAGGTCACTGCGTCATCGAGCCAGGTCAGATAGCCTGCAAACTGTCCTTTCTTGGATGCTGTCTTGTCCTGGGATGAACCGATCCAGAAAACCCTGCAGCTTTCCGAATCATACTGCCCGCAGCACAGGAACATGAAGTAGTCGTATCCCGACCTGTCGCGGTCGCCGTGCATATTCTCCTTCATGCTGGCCGGCACCTTGGACCAGTGCGAATTGAGTTCAGCGACAGGATCGTAGGTTGTGTAGAGCCAGTCGCAGTATGAGATGTCGCCTTCGTAACCGGAAAGAGTGCTGAGATATTCAGCGACCTCGTTGCCGCCCAGGTTGGCCAGAAGGTCCCAGACCTGGCCGCTTGAAGGAAGGTACCACCCTGATGTGTTGGCCGGAGCGCCGGTAAATCCGCGGGTGATCCAATCGACCGCAGGGAAGGTCGTGATCTCGTCGCCTGGATGCAGGGCGCATATTCCCTTCGTGGCGGAGTATCCGCTTATGTCGTTGTAGTACGAGGTCGCCAGCTTGCCGCGCTTAACGCAGCTGTAGGAAACTTCAGACAAGGTCGTGAACTTGGTGAGAGAATCCGGAGTCTCGTACTTGTTGTTCGGGTCTTTCATGGCAATCGGCTTGTAGGCACGCTTGAGGCTCAGCACGAGTCCGTGGGTGTAGCCAAGAGCCTTTTCCGTCTCCGAGATACGGTCGGATGCCGTCTGGAACACGATTCCGATGACTGTCTTGCCCTCGACAGGAGCCGGTCTCTTGTCCCCGGTCAGCCAGACGGCATTGGTTCCGTCAGCGTTGATGCTGACCAGTCCGCCGTCGCTCCACGTTCCGTCAGAGTAGAAATAGTCACCTATGCGAGGTTCCGTCTGTGGAACTTCGGCAGCCTTGACCACCACCATGAAGGAAGCGGTCAGCTCTTTCCCTTCAGAACCTTTCGCTATCTTCGCAGTGACGGTCGCCTCGCCCGGAGCGAGCGCGGTTATGTAGGCGGATTCGGTGTTGCCCTCTATCACGAGAGGTTCGCACTTTATGATCTGCGGGTCGGAAACAGTCCATTCATCTACAGTCTTGTAGGTTACGTCTGCAGGAAGTATCTGAGCGTCAAGTTTGAACGACTCGTCCACAGTCATTTCCTTTTCCGTGGCTGCGGCTCCGTCGACCGACAGTGTCAAGGACTCGGCCTTGATGGAGTAAACGCTGACGTTGCATTCGGCTGTGTGGCCGTTGCAGGTCACGACGATCTTCGCATCTCCTTCAGAGACTGCCGTCACGGCACCGTTGTCCACGGTCGCGACCTGTTCGTTGTCCGAATTCCAGATGAGGACAGGGCTAGTGGCGTCGGCCGGGTTTATGGTAGGGCTGAGCGTATAGGTTTCAAAGACTTTCAGGGAGAGAGCAGTCCGGTCAAGGCTGATGCTCTCTACGCCGACAGGAGTCACTGTCACTGCACATTCAGCAGGAGATTCAAGGTCATCGTGGATGGCGTAGATGGTGGTTGAACTCAGTTTCTGAGCCTTGAGGACCAGGCTGATTCCCTCGTCGCCGTACTTCCGGCTCTCGATCGAGACTACGCTCTCGTCGGCGACCGTCACAATCACTTCATCGGCACGGGAAGCCGGAGTGACTTTGATTTCAAGAGAAGCCGCACCGTTGACGGGAACTGAGGTTTCGGCCACGGCGAATTCCACCTTGACCTTTTCGGGAACCTCATTCTCGGTTTCCTTGCCGCAGCCTATGGTCAAAAAGAAAAGAGAAGCCAAAGCTCCACCCATTAATAAAGACTTGATTCTCATAAGGTACACCTAAAACTAACCTGAAACGACCGTATGCTTTGCCTAAAAGCATAGATCTTTCAACAATATTTACAGGTTCAAAGGTATATTTTTGAATTTGAAATTGCAAGGTTTTTAAACGGAATTTTTCATCGAACGGTTTGACATTCAGCGATTTTTGACAAAGAATTTTAAATTTAGAAAACGATATATGTAAAATATTCGCAAAAGTGGGACGGCCTGCCGGTTCAAAAATGAAACCAGCAGGCCGTCATTACTTACAAATCATAACCGGGAAAAATTTCCCGGCCGGACGGAACGCTACATTCCCGGAGGAGGTCCCATAGGACCGCGGCCAGGGCCGCCGCCAGGGCCGCCCGGACCACGGTGCCCGCCCCTGCCTCCGAAGTTACCGAAGCGGTAGGTCAGGGAGACGATTATGTAACGGCCGAGAGTGTTGTTCAAAGTCTCGGTGTGGTAGTTCGACGAATCGGAAATCGAAAGGTTCTGCGCCTGGTCAAGGATGTCATAAGCGTTGAGAGCCAGAGTGAACCTGTCCTTGAAGAGCAGTTTGGTGATCTTCGCGTTGAGAATCAGCTGCGGCTCCTGCTCGGTAGTGTAACCGTTGTACCAGTTGTAGTTGCCTTCGGCCACGATTCCGAGCCCCCCGGGGATGGTCCAGTTCATCGAGGCGGACACCATATTGCTCCACGTCATGTTCGTGGACTGGTTGGCTACAGTGTACCAGGACTTGGACATCCTCGTGCGACCTCCGGCCGTAAGTTCCACGATGTCGTTGCGGTAAGTGAAGCGGATACGCTCGGTCAAGCCCACGGTCTGAAGGTTGTTAAGGGTGAAGCCGAGACTTTCGAAATCCTCGAGGAACTTGTCGTCAAGAACATTGTTCTCGGCATCATAGTAGCCGCTCATGTCAACCGAAGAGCCGATGTAGGACGAAGACTTCGAGTAGCTCGCCCGAAACATATTGAATATGCTGAAGTTCGACTTGGCGATAGGAGTGTTGAGCATCACGCGGAGGCTTCCTTCGTAGGAATCCTTGCCGTTGACAGGAATGGAGTACTGCACGCCGTTGGTTCCGTACCACTGCGCGTTCACTATAGGATCCTTGACGATGCCTCCGTCAATGCCAGCATTGATGGACATATATGTTTCCTTGTTCGTGTGGCGGAATTCGGTTCTGATGTCGTGGTTGAAATATGGCAGCAGGTACATGTTACCGAATGACACGCTGAGAGGGTTCGTGTTGTCAGGCACCTTCATCAGCTGGCTGACGGACGGCTGCTGCGAACGGCCGAAGTAGAAGCCGCGGACGTTGGTATTGTCGTCGATGTCGTACCAGAGCATCGCCTGAGGGGCCCAGTTGAGGACGTGGCTGTCGTAGGCGTCGTAGCCTGTAGTCTCGTTGTGGGTGTCAGTAGGGTTGGCGCTCACACCGACCTGAGCCCGGATCTTGTCCTTCTGATAGACGAAGTTGCCGCCGAAGGTCTGGTTGACGTAGCGGTTGACGATCTCGCTTGAGTACAGGTCGTTCTTCACCTCTTCCGCAGGATTGTAGAGGTGGCTTTCCTTCGAGAAGATGTCAACGATGCCGCTGTCGAAAGTGTTCTTGGTGGAAGTGGTCTTGTTGTAGGAAGCCTCATAGTTGGCCTCAACGAAGAAGCCCTTGCCGAGAGGCTCGGTGTAGGTGAGACGTCCGGTCAACGAATTGGTGTTCTGGTTCTGGACGAAGCGCTGGTTGATGATCGAGTCGGACTTGGTTTCGAACTCGTCGAATGTGCTGGTCAGAGACTGGTTGAACCCGTTGGTCTCATTGCCGCTGAAGTTGTAGCGGAGATTGAAGGAAAGGGTTCTTCCGGCCTTGCCGAGCTTCTGGCGGAAGAGGAAGAAGCCGTTGGTCTTCCAGTTGCTGTTGGAACCGGTGCTGTTCGTGAAACCTTCGTTGGTCTTGCCGGTGCTTCCGTTCCTTTCAGTCAAGGTCTCGAAATCCGAGAACTCGATGAAGTCGCCGTTGCCGAAACTTACCTGAGGCTGGAAGAGGATGGAGGTGTTCTCTGAGAACTTGTGCTCGAGACGGACTCCGAAACGGTGGCCGTCGGAATTTGTGGTGCTGTAACCGTTGTTGTTGTAGATGAGGTTGTAGTCGTCAAGATAAGTCTTCTTGATGCTGTTCTCCTCAACGTAAGTCTCGTTGTTGTTGTAGAGGTAGTTGCCGCCGAGTTCCATCTTGTCGTCGAACAGGTCGACGTTGCCGTTCACGCCGGCCATCCAGGAAGTGGTGATACCGTTGCCCGGGCCCCATCCGCGGCTGCCGCGGCCCATTCCGCCGCCACCGCCTCTCATTCCCTGCATCATGCTGCCCGCCAGGTCGTTGAACCCGCGGTTGTTGGTGTTGTTGCCGTTGACGATGACGCTCAGCTGGTTCTTGTCGGTGAAGCGGCCGAGGAAGCCCGCTCCCTGGTAGCGCCAGTCACCGTCTCCGGTTGACAGAGAGGAACCTGCCGCAGCCTTCCTCACATCGTGGCCGGCACCGGCCATCACGTTGCCGAACAGTCCGTTCATCATTCCCTTCTGGATGGAAAGGTCGATCACGGTCTCGTTGTTGCCGTCATCGATGCCGGTGAACTCGGCCTGCTCGGACTTCTTGTCCACAACCTTCACCTTCTCGATGATCTTTGCAGGAATATTCTTGGACGCAAGCTGCGGATCGTCCAGGAAGAAAGTCTTGCCGTCAATGGTGATCTTGCTGATCGTCTGCCCGTTGGCAGTCACGGTACCGTCCTCAGACACCTCGACTCCAGGCAATTTCTTGAGGAGGTCCTCAAGCATGTCGTTGTCGGTCGTCTTGAAGGAAGACGCATTGTACTCGATAGTGTCCTTCTTGATCACAATCGGATTGCCGGCGGCGGTGACGCTGGCGGCCTCAAGCACCTGGCGGTCAGGATCAACCTTCAGAGTGCCGAGATTCTGGTTGCCCTTCATCTCGATTTCCTTTACCAAAGGCTTGTAACCCATCAGTTCAGCCTTGAGGGTGTACTTTCCTGAAGGAACCTTCTCGATGACGGCTTTACCGGCGGCATCGCTCAAGGCATACTTGAACGCCTTCGTCGCCCCCTGCTTTGTCAGGGAAACCGTGGCGAATCCGAGAGCCTCGCCATTGGAAGAATCTGAAAGTACAAGAGTCAGTGCGCCTGAAGACTGCGCGAACGCTAGAGAAACGACCGACAGAATGCCGGCGAGGACAGTGATCAATCTTTTGAAATCCATACAGCTACTATACTAACTATTCAGTCAAACACAAATTTGACATTGCAATGTGTCCGCGGTTTAACACGGAAACGAAAAAAACTTCATTTCACCCTGTCAGGATGGGCTTTTATGAAACTTTCCCAGCCTGAAGAGTTTTTTTGGGACGCCAGCGGGGACGATGTCGTGTAGAAATGGCAGAGCGCTATGGCCAGAGCGTCCGTCGCGTCAAGGTGTTCCGGCTTGAAATCCACGGAAAGCGTCTTGCGCAGCATCACGCTCACCTGCTCCTTCGAAGCGGCACCGTTGCCCGTGATCGCCTGCTTGGCCTCGCGGGGAGCATATTCGGCGATGGACGTGATGCCATATTCAAGAGCCGCGAGCATCGCCGCCCCCTGAGCCCGCCCCAATTTCAGGATGACCTGCGCATTCTTGCCGTAGAAAGGCGACTCCAAGGCCATCTCGGTGCCGTGGTAGGTCTTGCAGACCTCGCTCACCGTGTCGAAGATCTGGCGGAGCTTTGAATATGCATCCGCCTCCTTCCGCAGGTCAAGGATGCCCATATCCACGAACGAAGGCTTTCCGCCGACAACGTCAATGACCCCGAAACCAAGCAGGTTGGTTCCGGGGTCTATTCCTATGATCGTCCTCTTGTCCATAAGTCTGCTCCGGAAGCGCAGGAGCCTCCGGGGAAAGCGGATTTAGTCGATGTAATCAAATCCGGTGTAAGGCCTGAGGACCTCAGGGATGACGATTCTGTCTTCCTTCTCGTTATCCTCGAGCAGAGCGGCCACAACACGCGGAAGAGCCAGTGAACTGCCGTTCAGCGTGTGGCAGAGCTGCATCTTGCCGTCAGCGTCGCGATAGCGCAGGTGCAGACGGTTGGCCTGGTAGGTCTCGAAGTTGGAAACCGAAGAGATCTCGAGCCAGCGTCCCTGGGCTGCCGACCAGAGTTCGAAGTCGTAGGTGATCGCCGAAGTGAAGCTCAGGTCGCCGCCGCAGAGACGGAGAATCCTGTACTTGAGTCCGAGCTTGTTGACGAGGCTCTCCACGTGAGCCACCATCTCGTCCAGAGCGGCGTATGAGTTCTCCGGCTTCTCGATGCGCACTATCTCGACCTTGTCGAACTGGTGCAGACGGTTCAGTCCGCGCACGTCCTTACCGTAGGAACCGGCCTCCCGGCGGAAGCAAGGCGTGTAGGCGGTCATCTTCTGCGGGAAGTCGTCGTTGCCGAGAATCACGTCTCTGAATATGTTGGTGACAGGCACTTCAGCGGTAGGAATGAGATAGAAGTCGTCCAGACCGACATAGTACATCTGGGCCTCCTTGTCAGGAAGCTGACCTGTACCGAAACCTGAAGCGGCATTGACCATAATCGGCGGCTCGACCTCCCTGTAGCCTGCGGCGGTGTTCTCGTCGAGGAAGAAGTTGATGAGGGCTCTCTGGAGCTTCGCGCCCTTGCCCTTGTAGACAGGGAATCCGGCTCCGGTAAGTTTCACGCCGAGATCGAAGTCGATTATGTCGTACTTTTTGGCGAGTTCCCAGTGAGGAAGAGCATTCTGAGGAAGATGCACCTCAGGGCCGCCCATCTTGACGACCTGGTTGTCTTCGGCCCCCTTGCCAGGGATGACAAGGTCGCAAGGCATATTCGGAAGGAGGACCAGCTGGGCCTCGAGTTCCTTGTTGTTCTCCTCGGCCTTTGCAAGAAGTTCGGAGGACTTCGCCTTAAGTGCGGCGACCTCTTTCTTGGCTTCTTCGGCCTCGGCCTTCTTTCCCTGCTTCATCAAGGCGCCGATTTCGTTGGCCTTGATTTTCTGCTGAGCCACGATGGCGTCGCTCTCCGTCTGGAGCGCCCTTCTGTTCGTGTCCAGTTCGAGGACTCTTTCCACGATGGCCCTCGCATCGAAATTCTTGACTGCAAGCTTCTCGATCACGTGCTGCGGATCGTCGCGAAGCGTCTTAAGTGTCAACATGATATTTGTAAGTTTCCGGATTATACCCAGGTTATGCGATTATGAAAAAGATAAAGAGGACCGCTGCGACAACTCGAAGCCGGTCCTCTTTCATCTATGAATCCTCCGAGTCTTAGTTCTCAAAAGGGATAACCGAGACGTAGGATTTGTCCTCTCTCTTCTTTGTGAACTTCACCGTTCCGTCAACGAGAGCGTAGAGCGTGTGGTCCTTGCCCATTCCGACATTCCTGTCAGGGTTGTGGACTGTGCCCCTCTGCCTTACGATGATGTTGCCGGCCTTTACGACCTCACCGCCGAATTTCTTGAGTCCAAGCCTTTTGGAATGAGACTCACGGCCGTTCTTTGAACTTGATTGTCCTTTCTTATGTGCCATAATCTGTTACTCTTTAGAAATTAAGCGATTTCATCGATACGGATCTTGGAAAGCTTCTGGCGGTGGCCATTGAGTTTCTGGAATCCCTTACGACGGATTTTCTTGAAAACGAGCACTTTGTCAGCCTTGGCCTGGTCATCGAGAACGGTGGCCTTCACTACAGCGCCCTTCACATAAGGATTACCGAGCTTGATCTGCCCTTCGGAGTCAACCAGCAGCACTTTGTCGAACTCAACGGAAGAATCCTTGGCCGCCGCAAGGCGGTTGACGAAGATTTCTTTTCCGGCCTCAACCTTGAACTGCTGTCCTGCAATGTCAACAATTGCGTACATAAAAAAACAAAACTTATTATTAAGTTTCAGCCGCAAGCGCCCGTAACCTTACGGGACTTCCAGAGCTCCACGGCCATAAAAACGGACTGCAAAATTAAAGAAAATCCGCCAATCCTCAAAATATTTTGAAAGATTGGACGGATTTACTGATTTCAGAAATGATTTCAAGCCGGATTCCTGTCCTTCCGCCAGAGTTTCGACATGTCCTCCAGAGTCTTGCCCTTGGTTTCAGGGACAAGTTTCCAGACGAAGACGGCCGCGACCACACAGATGATTCCGTACAGACCGTAGGTGAACCAGTGGCCGAAATGGTCGCCCGGAACCAGATGCATATTGAACATCGGCACGAAGGTCGAGCTGACTACGAAGTTGAATATCCACTGGAAAGCCACAGCTATGGCCACGGCGGCGCCACGGATCGTGTTCGGGAAGATTTCCGCAATCAGAACCCAACAGATCGGGCCCCAGCTGAACATGAAGGAGGCGCTGTAAAGCATAATGCTGACAAGCGTAACAAGGCTCAGAGCCTCGTTGCCGAACGTCAGCGCCACACCGAACGCACCTATGCCCATTCCGATGGAGCCGCAGATCAGAAGCGGTTTGCGCCCCAGTTTCTCAACGGTGAACACGGCTATCAGGGTGAAGGTGATGTTCACGACACCCATTATCACTGTCTGCACCATCGGGTTGCTCATTCCCATATCCTGGAATATTCTCGGGGCGTAGTACAGCACAGCGTTGATTCCAACAGTCTGCTGGAAAACGCTAAGCATTATGCCGACGAATATGCACATGAAGCCGTAGGAGAAGAGTTTCTCCTTCTTTTCCGTGAGAGTTCCGCGGATGTCCGCAAGAATCTCCCCGGCCTTCGCGGCGCCGTTGATTCTTGAAAGCACGCCGAGCGCCTTCTCGTCGTTCCCGGTCATCACAAGGTAACGAGGAGTCTCGGGAACAAAGAATATCAGGATGGAGAACAGAGCCGCCGGCACACATTCAGAACCGAACATATACCTCCAGCCGGTCTCGATCGTCCACTGCGCATCAAGAGCGTTGGCCAGCGCACCTGCCGCATCGTAGATCGGATTCGCGTGGCTTCCGAGGATGAGGAAGTTGACGAAATAGACCACCAGCTGACCGAAGATGATCGCGAACTGGTTCCAGCTCACGAGCATTCCGCGGATGTTGCTCGGGGCGACCTCGCCGATGTACATCGGACAGATGGCCGAAGCGATGCCCACTCCGATTCCGCCGAGAATCCTGTACAGGTTGAAGACAATCAGAAGCGTCAGGGAAGGCTTGCCTACAGGCAGGATTCCGTACATTTCAGGAGCCATGCTTCCCCACGCCGAGATGAAGAAGCATATTCCCGCGATGACGAGCGAACGCTTGCGGCCCAGCCTTGTCGCGAAGAATCCCGACAAGGCGCTTCCTATCACGCAGCCGATCAGGGCGCTGGAGGAAGTGAACCCGTGCAGGAAGTCCGTGTAATTGAAGTCGGAAGCCCCTTTGAAGAAGGCCTGAAGGCCCTTCTCCGCGCCGGAGATGACTGCCGTGTCGTAACCGAACAGCAGCCCTCCCAGCACGGCTACAAGGACTATTGAAAACAGATAGGCTCTGCTGCCTTTCTCAGGACAGTCCATACACTACCTGCTGTAGATGTTGACAAGCGTTTCGTAGAGTTCCTGCTGACCGCTGGTCTGCTTAGGCTCTCCGTGCTTTTTGGCGTAATCGACGAGCTCTTCCAGAGACATCTCACCGTTCTCGAAGCGCTTGCCTTCGCCCGAGTCGAACGAAGCGTAACGCGCCCTGACCATTTCAGGTATAGGAGACTCCTCTACGATGGCGGCAGCGTTCAGAAGGGCGCGGGCCATAGCATCCATTCCGCAGATGTGTGCGATGAATATGTCCTGAGGATCGGTGGAGTTCCTTCTCAACTTGGCGTCGAAGTTGGAACCGCCGTTGCCCAGTCCGCCGTTGCGGATGATCTGGAGCATTGCCTGGGTGAGTTCGAAGTTGTCCACAGGAAACTGGTCTGTGTCCCAGCCGTTCTGGACATCGCCTCTGTTGGCATCGATGGAACCGAGCATTCCGTTATCGACCGCCACTGCAAGTTCGTGCTCGAATGTGTGGCCTGCAAGCGTGGCGTGGTTGACCTCGATGTTGACCTTGAAATCCTTGTCAAGTCCGTGGGCGCGGAGGAAGCCGATGACAGTCTCGGTGTCCACGTCGTACTGGTGCTTGGTCGGCTCCATAGGCTTAGGCTCTACCAGGAACGTGCCGGTGAAACCCTTGGAACGGGCATAGTCGCGGGCCGCCCTGAGCATCTGGGCGAGATGGTCCTTCTCTCTCTGCATCTGGGTGTTCAGCAGACTGGAATAGCCCTCGCGACCGCCCCAGAACACGTAGCTCGTGCCTCCGAGCTTGATCGTGGCGTCGATCGCGTTCTTGATCTGCACGGCCGCGCGCGCTACGACATCGAAGTCAGGATTGGTGGCGGCGCCGTTCATATACCTCTTGTGGCCGAACACGTTGGCCGTTCCCCAGAGGAGCTTCACGGAAGTACCCTTCATCTTTTCAAGTGCGTAGTCCGTGATGGCCTGCATCCTTGATTCATATTCCTCGATTGTGGCCGCCTCGTCGATGAGATCCACGTCGTGGAAGCAGAAATACTCGATGCCGAGCTTGTCCATAATCTCAAAGCCGGCGTCCATCTTGTCCTTGGCTCTCTGGAGAGGGCACTCGGCCTTGTCCCATTCATAAGTGCGGGTCTGGCCGCCGAACTGGTCGGAGCTTGCCTGGCCGAGCGTGTGCCACCAGGCCATAGCGAACTTCAGCCAGTCCTTCATCTTCTTTCCGAGAACAACTCTTTCAGCGTCATAATAATGGAATGCGAGCGGATTCTTGCTCTCCGCGCCCTCGAACGGAATCTTTCCGATCTGCGGGAAATACTCTTTTGTTGCCATAATTCAATTGATTATGATTTAATGTTATTATACAATTATCAATTAGTTGATTCTGTCGACTTCTTCCTTCCATCTTCCGTAGGCTTCAGCATACGCCTGCGAATCAGCCTGCGAACCGGAAGGTTCCACGACGGCGAGCTTTTCCAGACCCGCGAAAGCCTCGCGGCGGTCCTTGAATATGCCCGCTCCGATTCCGGCCCCCTTCGCCGCTCCGACCGAACCGTCAGTGTCGTAAAGTTCGATGACGGCTCCGGTCACTCCGGCCAGAGTGTTCCTGAAGACAGGGCTGAGGAACATATTGGCGTTCCCGGCATGAATCATCTTCGCCTTCATTCCCAACGAGGACATTATGTCCATTCCGTAGCGGAACGAGAACGCGACGCCTTCCTGGGCAGCACGCACGAGATGTCTCCAGCTGTGGACATTGAAGTTAAGCCCCGATATCCGGCAGCCGGCCTCCTTGTTGCCGAGCATTCTCTCAGCCCCGTTGCCGAACGGAGTGATGGACACTCCGGCGCTGCCTATCGGAATTCCGGCGGCTATGTCATTCATTTCCTGATAGGATACGCCTTCCGGGACAACGTTCCTGCGAATCCAGGAATTCAGGATTCCCGCTCCGTTGACGCAGAGCAGGATGCCCAGCCTCGGCGCCTGCGCGGAGTGGTTGACGTGCGCGAAAGTGTTCACTCTGGACTGTGTGTCGCGGCCATATTCACCGCTCACTCCGTACACGACTCCGGAAGTTCCGGCCGTGGAAGCCACTTCTCCCGGCTCGAACACATTGAGCGACAAGGCGTTGTTAGGCTGGTCGCCGGCCCTATAGGTAATCGGGATTCCGGCCTTGAGACCGAGTTCGGCGGCCGCAGAAGCGGTAAGCCTGCCCTGCTCGGAGAAAGTCGGGACGACCTTCGGCAGCAACCCGCGGCTGAAGCCGAACCAGTCCATCAGGAAATCGGCGGGAGCGTTCTCCTTGAAGTCCCACAACATCCCCTCGGACAGTCCGCCGACCGTGGTGCAGGTCTCGCCCGTCATCTTCAGGGCGATGTAGTCGCCAGGAAGCATTATCTTGTCCGTCTTTTCAAAGATTTCCGGTTCGTTCTCCTTGACCCAGGCCAGTTTGCTGGCCGTGAAGTTGCCCGGAGAATTGAGCAGGCGGTCAAGGCATTTCTCCTCGCCAAGGCCCTTGAAAGCGGCTTCGCCGTAAGGGACGGCCCTCGAGTCACACCAGATTATGGCGTCGCGCAGAGGCTTTCCGTCCTTGCCCACGCACACGAGACCGTGCATCTGGTAGGATATTCCTATGGCGGCGATGTCAGACTCCCCCACTTTGGAGAGGACTTCCGCCGTGGCCAGCTTCAGGTTGTCCCACCACATCTGCGGGTCCTGTTCGGCCCAGCCTATCTTTCTGGAGACTATCGGAGCCTCGCTTTTCGGGAAGAAGGCGCTGGCCGCACACTTTCCGGTGGAGATGTCCACCAGACTGGCCTTTACCGACGAACTGCCCACGTCGTAGCCGAGAAGATACTTTTTCATATTCTGGTCATTATGAAGATTTCAGTGTCAAAACGATGTGTCCGGATTCATTTGCCGTCACCTGAGGGCAAGCATATTCGCGAACGTTTCCATCCCCCTGGTGGCGACTTCGCGGATGTGGGTGATGCGCGGGTCGCTGACGGCGACGTCCTCGGGGTCGATCAGGTAGACCGGGACTCCGTTCGAGACATAGCGGTACAGGCCCGCGGCGGGATAGACATTGAGGGAGGTGCCGACGATCAGCATCACGTCAGCATCGGACACGACGTCGATGGCTTTTTCGATGTTCGGCACGCCCTCGCCGAAAAAGACGATGTGCGGGCGCAGCTGGCTGCCGTTCGGAGCCTTGTCTCCAAGATGAACCTCATCATAGCCGATGTCGATGACCTCTTTCTCCGAATATGTCCTGTCATATTCACCCGTCTCGGGACGCACTTTCGTCGCTTCGCCGTGGAGGTGGAGGACCTTCGTCGACCCCGCCCTTTCGTGCAGATTGTCGACGTTCTGCGTGATGACGGTAACTGAATATTCCTTCTCGAGTTCCGCTATGGCATAGTGCGCAGCGTTAGGCTTGACTTCGCGCAGTTTCTTGCGGAACTCATTGTAGAAGTCCAGCACAAGACCGCGGTTGCGGTACCATCCTTCGATGGACGCGACTTCATCAGGGTCATACTTGCCCCATAGTCCGTTGTTGCCCCTGAATGTGTCAAGGCCGCTTTCGGCGCTCACGCCGGCGCCGGTCAGAACCGCTATCTTCTTTTTCATACCATAGAGTTTTAAGAATATCGATGTTTGGAACACCCGAGGCGTCGGCTACTGCCTTTTGTTGAAATAATAGTTTCTGAGCCAATATTCAAAAAGAGGATCGAGAATGACCGGGCGGCCCTCCTCCCCCACGAAAGTGAGGATTTCCTTTTTCATCAGCGCATCCTTGAGGCGGCGCACGTTGGCCGACGAACTCAATTCGTACTTTCTGATCACTTCCGCCGTGCTGAACTTGGTGTAGCCGTCGATGACGGCCTTGAGCAGGCTGACCTGGAATGTCGTGAGGTCGTTCACGGTCGAAATGAACCTTCCCCTGTTGATGGCTATCACCGTCGCCAGGGCCTCAAGCAGCACCGGCTCCATTATGTAGCCTTTTGAAAGCGCATCGCAGATCGAGGTGAAATGATTGATGTAGAAAGGATTGCATTTAAACAAGCGACAGGCGCCGCTGATCAGGTCCCTGTCGATCACCTTGCCGCTCGCAAGGAAGCCTTTTATGATGTGCTCGACAATCTCCCTCTCGTCGATGCGGCTCATCTTCATGCGGGTCACGCGGCGGTAGAAGAAATGACGCTTTATGAATATGTCAGCCATAGCGTTGACCTGGGAGCCGATGAATATGTAGGAGAACTGTCCCGAACCGGCGGCCCGCATTTCGTCGATCACCTCCTCCATCAGCTTGAAGATCTTCTCTCCGTCTTCCGCCAGGTCGAGGTTCTGGAATTCGTCGACTATCAGATAGATTCTGTCGCGTCTTCCTTCGGAGAGCAGGTACGGCAACCGCAGTACGGCCTTCAGGTCGTCATCGTCCAGGTCCCAGTTGGTGGACAGTATCGTGTCGGTGTCCGAAAATGCCTTCCTGTCAAAGACATAGTGAGTTCCGGACAACCGCTCCGCAACGATGCGCTCGTACTCGTCCGGAGTGGAGGCCACAAGACGGATCGCGGCGGCGCCAAGCCGACCGACGAAAGTTTCTCCGGAACGGATGTCCAGGGCCGGCACCTCGCCCACGACGAAGTTGCCGCCGCTGACTTTCATCCTGGTAAGCACCTGGTGCACAAGAGATTTCTTGCCAGTGCCGAAAGGTTCCCAAAGCACGACGTTCTCGCCCTGCCTCAGGAGATTGCCCAGGATTGTGCAGTCTTCCTTCCTTCCGATGAAATGCTGGCCGGTGACGTAACGGTTGTAGAGGAACGGGCTGTCCATTTTATTATCTGAGAAATAACATTTTTGTTCTTACAAAAATAATGATTTTTTCCACACATTCTACACCCTGCCGTCAGATTCTGCCGCCGGCACAAAAAACTTCCCGGAAGATTCTTCCGAGGGAACGGCTCATCCACATACGGAAAGAGGGCGGCTTTATATGGCCGCCCCCGTTATCCTTTTTAGAATGTGTTGTCTTTGCCTGACAGATTACTGCTCGTCCTGCAGCTGGAGATGCTGTACATAGATTGCCTTCATCTTCGCAGCTCTCTTCTTTACAGAAGGCTTCTCGAAGTTCTTGCGGGCGCGAAGTTCACGGATAGCACCGGTCTTCTCGAACTTTCTCTTGAATTTCTTAAGAGCTCTTTCGATGTTCTCGCCTTCCTTGATTGGAACTATGATCATAATGTGTTTACCACCTCCTTTTTCTTTAGCGGGTGCAAAGGTAAGGAAAAAATCTTGAATCCGGCAACTGCCCAGGATAAAATATTTTTCTCAACTCCGCTTCACGTCTTTGCCGCCTTCGGGCTCAGACTTGTCATCTTCAGCGCGGGTGAAGAATCTGCTCTGAAACAGAATCAGATAGAATGCGCCGACGGTCACGCAGCTGTCAGCGAAATTGAACACCGGCGCAAAGAACAGGAATCTTTCTCCACCGACAAAAGGCATCCAGGACGGCCAGACAGTGTCAATCAGCGGGAAGTAGAACATATCCACCACGCGTCCGAACATCAGCGGAGCGTAACCGAAGGCCACTCCGTAGAAAAGACTGTCGATGATGTTGCCGAAGGCCCCGGCCGTAATAAGGGTTAACCCCACAAGCACCCCGGTCGGAACCACCGGTTTCCCATCGGAAAGCAAGGCAGGCCGGCCGTCTGGCCCGACAGACTTGCGCACCAGCGAAGAAATCCACCAGCACAGAACCCCGGACAAGGCTATCCTGAACAAGGACAGGCAGAACTTTCCTGCCGCCCCGCCGAACTTCATTCCGAAAGCCATCCCCTCGTTCTCAATGAAGAAGATCTGAAACCAGTTCCCGATCACGCTGAAGTGCTCCCCTATCTCCATATTCGTCTTGACCAGAATCTTTATGACCTGGTCAATGACAACGAGAACGGCTCCCAGCAGAAGGAGCTTCTTACCCTTGGAAACCTTCACTACTTCTGTCCGTTTTTGGCGAGCATTTCCTTGGCGGCTACGGTAAGCGTGGCATGAGGCACAAGACGAAGCCTTTCCTTAGGGATAAGTTCGCCCGTGACGCGGCAGATGCCGTAGGTCTTGTTCTCGATACGGACAAGAGCGGCTTCAAGATTCTGGATGAACTTGTACTGCCTCTGCGCCAGCTGGCTCGCCTCTTCCTTGGAAAGCTGCGAGGACCCGTCGTCCTCCACGGTCTTGAAAGACGGAGTGGTGTCCTCGATGTCGTTGCTTCCGCTATGCATTATCACCCTGCGGAGGTTGTCATACTCTTTTCTGGCCTTGTCAAGCATATCATTGATGATGCCCCTGAATTCCTCAAGTTCCTCATCACTGTACCGCGTCTTCTTCACTTCGGAAGCAGATGCGTCAACTTTGATTTCCTCTGACATAGTATGAAATGTAAATGATGTTATATTTTTCTTGTCAATGCCATCTTCACTTCACCTTCATCCCACTCGACGTCCGCGGCATCCGACGGAGCCGAATCAACCTCATCCAGACCGACTGACAAAGCGAGAGTCTGCGAGGCGACATATTCCTTGAAAGCAGTGAGCGAAGCGGCGATCTCCTCCCCTTCCTTTCCGGATGCAAAGATAGCGACATCTATCTTGTCGGTGACATCGAAACCGCTGTCTTTCCTGAGATTCTGGATTCTGTTGATCAACTCGCGGGCCACGCCTTCCTTCTTCAGTTCATCGGAAATCTGGATGTCAAGGGCGATGGTGATCTGACCTTCCGTCGCCACGAGCCAGCCCGGCATATCCTCGGAAGAAATCTCATAGTCGCCTGGACGGAGTTCTACCGCCCCAGCAGGAAGTTCCAGTGAATATGTCTCACCGGCGGCCTCGGCGGTCTGAATGGCGGAGATAGTCGCCTGGTCAAGTCCCGGGAACGCTCCGGCAATCTCCTTCATACGCTTGCCGTAAACCTTGCCGAGAGTCTTGAAGTTCGGCTTGATCTTCTTGGTGATGATGCCGGCGGTGTCCGAGATGAACTCGGCCTCCTTGACATTCACCTCATTCAGGATGATGGACTTGACCTGTTCAAGCTGTTCCTTCACCTTGGCGGAGATCACAGGGATTATGAGTTTCTGGAGCGGTTGGCGCACCTTGATGGAGACCTTGCGGCGGAGTGCAAGCACCATCGACGTGGCCTTCTGTGCAAGAGCCATCCTTTCCTCAAGGTCGGAATCGATTACGGACTCGTCGCAGGAAGGCATCATCACGTAATGCACGGACTCGCTTCCGTCCGGCACGAGGTCGAGATAGAGACGGTCCATATAGAACGGAGCGATTGGGGCTGAAAGAATGGCCACATCCACAAGCACCTCGTACAGAGTCTGGTAGGCGGCCAGCTTGTCCTCGTCCATCGTGCCTCCCCAGAAACGTTTCCTGTTTAGACGCACGTACCAGTTGCTCAGGTCGTCGCAGACGAAATCCTGGATGAGCCTGCCCGCCGTGGTGACATCGAAGTCCTCGTAGGCGGCCGCAACCTTCTTCTTCAGGGTGTTGAGCAGCGAGACGATCCAGCGGTCGATTTCAGGCCTCTTTGAATATTCCACCTTCGGCGCCTTCGGGTCGAAACCGTCCACATTGGCGTAGAGTGCGAAGAATGAATATGTGTTGTAAAGTGTTCCGAAGAACTTTCTGCGGACCTCGTCCACGCCGGACTCGTCGAACTTGAGGTTGTCCCAAGGCTGGGCGTTGGTCAGCATGTACCAGCGGAGAGCGTCGGCTCCGAACTTGTCCAGTTCAGCGAACGGATCCACGGCGTTGCCAAGGCGCTTGCTCATCTTGTTGCCGTTCTTGTCCAGAACCAGACCGTTGGAAATCACGGTCTTGAAGGCAGGAGTGCCGCTGATCATCGTGTGGATGGCGTGAAGGGTGTAGAACCAGCCTCTGGTCTGGTCAACTCCCTCGGCGATGAAGTCGGCGGTGCAGCCGAACTTCGGCGAGTCTATGCCGCGCAGACCTTCCTGCGCGTAAGGCATCGCGCCCGAGTCGAACCACACGTCGATGAGGTCCGTCTCGCGGGTCATCTTCTTCCCGGAAGGGCTGACAAGGAATATGTTGTCGACATACGGTCTGTGGAGGTCGATTCTGTCGTAGTTCTCCTTGCTCATGTCCTCAGGATCGAAGCCCTTGTCCTTGAACGGATTGGAAGCCATCACGCCTGCGGCGACAGCCTTCTCGATCTCTGAATACAGCTGCTTGACGGAGCCGATGCAGATTTCCTCCTTGCCGTCCTCGGTACGCCATACAGGAAGGGGAGTGCCCCAGAAACGGCTGCGGCTCAGGTTCCAGTCCTGGATGTTCTCCAGCCACTGGCCGAAGCGGCCAGTACCCGTGGATTCAGGCTTCCAGGTGATCGTCTTGTTCAGAGCCACCATCTGGTCCTTGACGGCCGTGGTCTTGATGAACCAGGCGTCGAGCGGATAGTAGAGGACAGGCTTGTCGGTCCTCCAGCTGTGAGGATAGCTGTGCGTGTGCTTCTGAATCTTGAACGCGCGGCCGTCCATCTTCATCATCATGCAAAGGTCGACGTCAAGGGTCGGAGCGTCAGCCGGAAGCGAATCGTCGAAAGCGTTCTTCACATAGCGGCCAGCATATTCCTTGTAGGAAGGGTCTACGTGTGAGCTGACATATTCAGGATCAAGGTCTTCGATCGGGTAGAAGCGTCCGTCGTGGTCCACCTGCGCCTGGCGCTTGCCGTCCTTGTCGATGACCATCATTCCAGGCACGCCGAAGTTGGCTGCCACTTTCTTGTCGTCCGCACCGAAGGTCGGGGCGATGTGCACGACTCCGGTTCCGTCCTCGGTCGTGACATAGTCGCCGGAGATCACCCTGAAGGCCTCGCCCTCCTCAACCGGCTTGAACCACGGAATAAGCTGCTTGTAGCGGATTCCGACAAGGTCCGAACCCTTGAAAGAACCGTCCAGCACCTTGTAAGGCACCAGCTTGTCGCCCGGCTTGTACTCACCGAGAGGGATCTCCGCCGCCTTCGGGTTGAACCAGGCTCCTACGAGTTCCTTGGCCAGCACATAGATGGCCTCGCTTCCCGTGTACGGGTTGAACGAGAGGACACGGACATATTCAATCTTGGGTCCGACGCAGAGCGCCGTGTTTGAAGGCAGCGTCCACGGGGTGGTGGTCCAGGCAAGGAAGTACACCGGGAAGGCCTCGGTGCCGAAGAGCGGCTGCGACTTTCCGTCTTTGATGACCTCGAACTGTGCCGTCACGGTGGTGTCAGTCACGTCCTTGTAGCAGCCAGGCTGGTTGAGTTCGTGGGAACTGAGTCCCGTACCGTCAGACGGTGAATATGGCTGTATGGAGTAGCCTTTGTAGAGCAGCCCCTTGTCGTAGATCTTCTTCAGAAGGTACCACAAAGTCTCGATGTAGCGGTTGTCGTAGGTGATGTAAGGGGCGTTCAGGTCGACCCAGTAGCCGACACGCTCCGTCATCTCCGTCCATTCGGCGGTGTACTTCATCACCTCGCTGCGGCAGGTCCTGTTGTACTCCTCGACCGAGATCTTCGTGCCGATGTCGTCCTTGTGGATGCCGAGCTTCTTCTCGACGCCGATCTCCACCGGCAGTCCGTGGGTGTCCCACCCGGCGCGGCGGTTGACCTTGTAGCCGGTCTGGGTCTTGTAGCGGCAGATCGCGTCCTTGATGGAGCGCGCCATCACGTGATGGATGCCCGGCTTGCCGTTGGCGGAAGGAGGCCCTTCGAAGAATATGAACTCAGGAGCGCCCTCCCTGACCTCCAGGGATTTCTCGAACGCATGATTCTTTCTCCACCTGTCGAGAACCTCATTCCCGACAGAAACCAGATCAAGGCCTTTGTACTCTTTGAATGTCATAATTTTCTTTCTATTTTTGCATCGGAAAAGGCTTTGCCCCCTCCAAAACAATGAAGATGCAAAGATAATGATTTTCAAATTTCTTATCAAATATAGCCTTCATTGCAGTTATAGGATTTAAAACAGAAGATGAACGTCCTCGACATAATTATGCTGCTGTGCCTTGTGCCGGCAATCTTCCGCGGCGTGAGCAAGGGATTCATTTCCCAAGCCGTGGCCCTGGTGGCGCTTGTACTTGGGGCCTGGATGTCTTTCAAGTTCTCCGGAGTGGTCGTGGACTGGCTTAAACCGGCCATAGACCTGCCTCCGGCCATTCTTCAGGTCGTAGCCTTCGCCCTGATTCTCCTGGCAGTGTTCTTCGGGCTCACTCTTGCGGGGAAGGCCCTTGAGGGCATCGTCAAGTTCGTGATGCTGGGCTGGCTCAACAAACTCCTCGGCGTTGTATTCGCCCTGCTCAAAGTGATTCTTGCGCTCGGCCTGCTGATCATCCTGTTCGATGCCGTGACCACGGCGCTGGGGGTGGACTGCTCGAAAATCACCGGAGGTTCCGTTCTGTACGGCCCGCTGAAGAGTTTCGCCGACGCTTTCTTCCCATACCTTAGAGAATTGATATTCAACAAATGATGAATAGAATACTCCTCATAGAAACATCAACTTCGCTCTGCTCCGCAGCCCTTGCGGAGGACGGCGTGATCGTCAGCGAAAGAATAAGCGCCGAACCGAGGGCGCACGCATCCAAGACCGCTCCCTTCATCAACGGAATGCTTGAAGAAAAAGGGCTGAAGGTTTCAGACTGCGACGCCGTGGCCGTCAGCAAGGGCCCGGGATCCTACACCGGCCTGCGTGTAGGAGTGTCAACGGCGAAAGGGCTCTGCTTCGGAGGAGGCGTTCCTATGATTTCAGTCGGGACGCTCGACACGCTGGTCTGGCAGGCCATTGACGGGAATATGCTTCCTGAAGGCTGCCGGTACATTGTCCCGATGATCGACGCCCGGAGAATGGAAGTCTACACAGGCACGTTCACCACGGACGGCAGACAGATTGCTCCGACTGAGGCAAAGATTGTGGACTCCGAGTCCTTCAGGGACATTCTTGAAGAGGGGCCGGTGCTTTTCATCGGAGACGGAGCCGACAAATGCCGCGAAGCGCTGGCAGGTCCTAACGCACATTTTGTGCAGTGCTACCCGAAAGCGTCCTCGATGCTCCATCCTGCCGAGGAAGCCCTGAAAGCGAAGAGGTTCGAGGATGTGGCCTACTTCGAGCCTTTCTATCTCAAGGAGTTCATCACGACGGTCAGCAAAAAGAAAATTTTTTAAAATCAAAACATTATGAAAATAGGTGTTGCCAGCGACCACGCTGGATTCGAGTACAAAAGCAAAATAGCGGCCCTGCTCAGGAAGAAGGGCTTTGAAGTTGTGGATTACGGAACATATTCCGAGGAAAGCTGCGACTACTCCGATTTCGGGCACGCTCTCGGAAACGCCATCGACAACGGTGAGGTTGAAGCCGGCGTAGCGTTCTGCGGTACGGGCAACGGAATCTCGATGACGCTCAACAAGCATCAGAAGGTCCGCGCCGCCCTCTGCTGGGGAACGGAACTGGCCAGACTCGCCAAGGCACACAACAATGCCAACGTGATCGTGATGCCGGCACGCTTCATCTCCTACCAGATGGCCACAGCCATAGTCAACAAATGGTTTGCGACCGAATTCGAAGGCGGCCGTCACCAGAGACGCATCGACAAGATGCCGCTCGCCAAATAACATTCTTTCAGTTTGGAAATCAAGGCTCTGACAGCGGACAGAGGATTCCTGTCCTCCGGCCGCACCTTGTCCGGAAGCATAGACGACTATCCGGACGGGGTAATATTGCCGATCGACAAGCCCTACAGATGGACTTCCGCCGACGTCATCCGCAAAGTCAAATGGGCGGCCTGCCGGCATTTCCACAAGAAGAACCTCAAGGTGGGCCACGCCGGCACCCTTGACCCTCTTGCCACCGGTGTCCTGCTCGTCTGCATCGGGAAGGCGACCAAACTCGCGGAAACTCTCCAGAAGGAGGGCAAGGAATATCTTGCCGGGGTCGCCTTCGGCGCGACCACTCCTTCCTACGACCTCGAAAAAGCGATAGACAAGGAATATTCCACTGAAGGAATAAGCGAAACGTCACTGAAAGAAGTCCTGCGCCATTTCATCGGCGAGCAGGAGCAGATCGCTCCCCTGTTCTCCGCGAAATCTGTCGACGGAGTCAGGGCCTACGAACTGGCACGCAGGCAGTACCGTGACGCGCACAAGGAGAAGACGGAAGTGATGACAGACTTCGACCACTCCGTTGCGCAGATGCTCAACCGCCAGACTATCAACATAACGGAGATGGAACTTGTGGCCTGGCATCCTGAAGGAAGGCAGGTCGGGAAAGCGGCGGCGGACGAAAACCTGCGCCCGAATCCGCGCATCAACGTCACCGACACATCCGCGCTCCACCTTCCTTTGGCGGAGATCAGGATAGCTTGCAGCAAAGGAACTTATGTAAGGGCAATCGCCAGAGATCTCGGCGAAGCGCTCGGAAGCGGCGCGCATCTGGATTCATTGAGGCGCACGAAATCCGGTGGGTTCACGGCTGAAGACGCATTGACAGTCACGGAAGCAGTCAGGGTGCTGAGCCAGGACGGAACTTTTCAGAACAGATCTTCGGAAGACGGAGCGCTGTAGCGGGCGTGGTCCCTGGACACGTCCAGCACACCCTTGACTTTCCGGAAATAGGCTGCCGCGTCATCGATGTCCTTGCCGTCCGGCATCTTGAGAGCCAGCGCGTGAATGACGCCATAGTCGTAGGTCACCTCGGCTCCGTACTTGCGGATGGCCTTGCGCAGAGGCTCCAGGCTGACATTCTCGTCATAGAAGACAATCAGCGAGTTTTCCGACGAATATGCCAGCCCGACCGGACACGGTCTGACCGGAGGGATTTCTCCGATGGCAGGAATGTCCGGAGAGTCATAGGAATCAACCTTTGAAAGCTGCTTTTCGGTTCTGCTTATCGTACTGCAGCCGGCAGCTGCGGCAAGAACCGCAACCGGCACGAACAATGAAATTCCCGTCAAGAACCGTCTCATCATTCGCCTTCACCTGCAAGATTAAAGCCAGACGATGCCCATTCGGACATTGAATCGCCGTCGGCATAGATGAGATAGCCTTCGACATCAGCCTTTGAAGAGATGAAAGCCTTGGATTCTTCAAGGCCTATCACCATACAGTATGTCGCATAGGCGTCAGCAAGTGCGGCAGTCGGCGCGACTATCGTGGCGCTGAGCAGCGAGTGGCTCACAGGATAGCCTGTGCGGGGGTCTATCGTGTGGGAATATTTCTTTCCGTCCTTTATGTAATATTTCCGGTAATTGCCGGAGGTCACGACTCCGCAGCCGCTGCCGTCCCCCTGCCATACTCCTTCAAGCCCTTCGCCTCCCAGGACCATATTTCCGTCCTTCGGCCTGTCAACTCCGATCTTCCACGGACTGCCGTAACGGTTCACGCCCTCGCAATAGATTTCGCCTATGTTCACGAGCATATTCACCACTCCCTTCGAATGCAGGAAATCGGCTATCCTGTCGCAGGTGTAGCCCTGTGCTATCGCATTGAAGTTAAGGCGAGGCCTGACTCCCGGCTTCAGCGGACACATGTTCCCGTCAAGTTCGTCCATCCCGCAGACCGAGAGGAGACTGTCCACGACCCGGGCCGAAGGCAGCGAATCCCTGGTGAACCCGAAGCCCCAGGCATCGAAAAGCGGGCCCGCGGCCACGTCGAGAGCACCTCCCGTCTCCTCGTAGAGATCTCTGGACAATGAATATATTTCCTTGAATGTCCGGTTGGGAGTCACCGGGATGCCGGCATTGAACCGGCTCAGCTGGGAGCCTTTGTTGTAGCCCGACAAGGTCGTGTCGATCAATGTCAGGATGGAGTCCACCGCAGAGCGGACCTTGCCGAATTCCGACTTTGTGAACGAGCCTTTGAATCTGACCGAGTAAGTCCCGCCCTGAGCGTTTCCGCTCAATTCATAGTACCGTTCCCGAGGGCGGCACGAAACTGCCGCAATGAGCAATGCGGCACACAAAAATATTCCTGCTGTAGATTTCATTTCTGCAATTATAAGCATTTGCTTCAAATATCCGTCAACCTTGGACTGGTTTTTGTAAAATCCACTCGGTTTTTAATTTGACGGAATATATTTGTTCATAGTTCAGTCAGCTTTCACTATATTTGCATTTCTTATGATGGAAAAAATGAAGATCGGAAAATTTATTGTCCTGGGAGCGGCGGCCGCGCTGATTCTCGCCGCATCCTGCAAGAAGGATGATGACGAGGATTCGACGAAGCCCTATCTCGACGGTACTTTGTCTTTTGATATGCCAGGATATGTCCTCAAGGGCGAAACCTATACGCTCACACCGAAAGGCGTGACCAACCCTCTGGACGGCAAGAATGAAGACGAAGTCGGCTACTACTGGTACACTTCCTGGAATTCTTCCGTAAAGGACACCACCAAGACCGAGACCGGAACCGGAGACGGAGCCTACACTTTCACCGTTCCGGAAGAGGTCGGAAACTTTTCAGTCAGCTGTCTGGCTTTCGCTGACGAATGCTACTCTTCAAGCCTCTCCGCGACGTTCTATGTCGTCGATCCTACAATCGATTCCACGATAACGGACGGCGGGTACACTGCAAAAGACGCTTCCTTCACCGACCTTCGCGACGGAGCCGTTTACTACACCGCGGAGGCAGGCGGCAAGACCTGGATGAAAAACAATCTGCATTACGCAGGCTCCGGAGCACCTTATGAGAACAGCAACGCGATGGATGCCATATTCGGCCGCTTTTACACCTGGAACGAAGCCGTCGAGGCCTGCCCGGACGGCTGGAGACTTCCTTCTGATGCGGACTTCGCGGCGCTGGCCACTTCGGTCGCACCGCAGGGAACGGTTTTCAAGGCTTTTGAGGAATTCCCAGGCGTGGCCGGAAACCTTATGGTCAACGCAAAGTTCGTGGGAGAAAGAATGTGGGAATACTGGCCGCAGGTGGACATCACCAACAAGACCGGATTCTGCGCATTGCCTGTGGGCTACGCCATCTACTCGGGATCGGGCAACAGATTCGTCGGAATCAACACCTACGCTATGTTCTGGACTTCCGACACTGAAGGCGAAAACGGGTTCTACCGCTACCTCCACGTGCAGGAGAGCGACATCCACATAGGTAAAGGTGACAAGGACTCTTTCAGAGCCACCGTCAGATGCGTGAAGGCAAGCGAAAACTGACCCGGTGACACCGCTCACCTCAGGTCGGTGACGACATAAGAAGAACCGAGAGTCTTTTCGTCAAAACGGAAAGACTCTTTTTGTGCGTTCCCGTCCTCAAACCTGATGTTGGAAATCGTGAAGTCCGAGACTGTCCCGTCGTTGAGTTCAACCCTGGCACCTACAAGAGTCCGCGTTCCTGACTTGAAAAAGAGCTTGAGACCGGCAAGGTCCTTCGAGCCTTTGCCCCTGGTTTTCGGTGAAAGGACAGATGCGTCCACGGCTTTTCCGCCGAACTTGGACGCTCCGAACGAAATTTCGTTGAAGGTGTCGTCGACCGAAGAGATCATCAGCGCAGGATTGGTGGAGAAACTGTCTCCGGAATCATCGACGTACTCGACAAGGGCCTCTTCAGAAATCCTGTCGACCGTCCATCTGGTCTTCCCGTCGCACCAGATTTCCAGCCCGTTGCCTTCCATCCGGAATGAACTGCCCAGCACCCTGACCTGACCGCTGCCGGTCATCTTCGTCTTCCCGGAAGGCATCGAATAGGCGTAATCGAAAGAAACCAGCGAACCGGAAACCTTTTCGATGAAATCGGAAAGTGTTCTGCTTCTGGCTGAAGCGGTCGCACCCAGCGCAAACAGCACGGCGACAGCGAATATTCTGCAGATTGTTCTCATTATTGCTTCTGATTTCTGTAGGCGTCAAGTACCTTCTCAAGTTCGTCAAGGCTGGAAATCAGCACCTGTCTCGGCTTGGAGCCTTCCTGCGGTCCCACCACGCCTGCCCCCTCCAGCTGGTCCATTACACGGCCGGCCTTGGCATAGCCCATTCCGAGCCTGCGCTGAAGATCGGACGTGGAGCCCCTCTGGTTCATCACCACCATCCTCGCCGCTTCCTCGAAACGCTCGTCAAGATTCTTCATGTCGACCAGTCCGCCCGAACCGTCCTCGGTCTCGTCATCGACTGAAGGCAGATAGTAAGGAGTGTTGTAGCTCTTCTTGTAACCTTCCTGCGAGCCGATATATTCAGTCAGCCGTCTGATTTCCTCGCTGTCGATGTAGGCGCACTGGACACGCTCCATCTCGACGCCTGCGTAGTACAGCATATCTCCCTTGCCTATCAGCTTCTCGGCTCCCGGCGAGTCGAGAATAGTGGCGGAATCCGTCCTGGACACCACCCTGAACGCTATTCTGGTAGGGAAGTTGGTCTTGATAAGGCCCGTAATGACATCCACGGAAGGCCTCTGCGTTGCAAGCATCACGTGTATGCCGGCGGCACGCCCCTTCTGCGCAAGCCTGATGATGGAAGTGGTGATGCTGCGGGAAACGGCCTTGGCTTCGCCGCTTCCGCCGACGGACATCGTCAGGTCGGCATATTCATCGATGATCGTCACGAGATACGGCAGGAATCTGTGCCCTTCCGTCGGAAGAAGGCGGCGGTTCCTGTATTTCTCATTGTAGGTCTTGATGTTCGGAACGCCTGCGAGACTCAGCAGCTCGTAACGCTGGTCCATTTCCAGGCAGAGGGACCTAAGTATCTTGTCGGCCTTGTCAGCCTTCTTGACGATGGCGTTGCTCTTCTCCTCGCTCTCGTCGTTTGCCGGAAGAACCGCAAGATAATGTTTTAGAAGGCGGGCGTAAGACGAGAATTCCACCATCTTGGGGTCGATGAACACCAGTTTCAGTTCGGAAGGGTGCTTCGAATAGAGCAGAGAAGTCACTATCACGTTGAGTCCGACTGACTTGCCCTGTTTTGTGGCACCGGCAACCAGAAGGTGCGGCGCATCGGCCAGATCAAAGACCTTGACCTTCTGCTGAATCGTGTATCCGATTGCGACCGGAAGTTCGGCCTTGCTGGTCCTGAACGCCTCATCGTTGAGCACTGCGCGCATAGGGACGATCGAAGGGTAATCGTTGGCCACCTCGATTCCGACACAGTCGGTAAGGACTACCACGCGCACTCCCCTGGCGTGCAGATGCATACCCAAATCCTCCTGGAGCTTCTTGATCTCGGCGATCTTCACTCCCGGAGCCGGATAGACTTTGTAAAGGGTGACAGTCGGGCCTACCACGGCCTTGACGTCCATTATCTGAATCCTGTAGTTCTCGAGGGCGTTGCGGATCCTGTTGTTGTTCCTTTCAAGTTCCTCGTCAGAAACATCACGCCTGTTCGATGAATATGTGTCCAGCAGTTCCAGCGAAGGGAACTTGTAGTCAGGGAGTTCGTCACGGACATTGATTCTCTCGAGTTCCTTCGTGACTTTGGTGCTGAGTCCGTCGCCCTTGATGACCTCCATTCCGGCATCTTTTCCGTCGTTATTCTGCTGCGGGCCTGCAGGTGCAGCCTGCTGCTTCGGCTGGCGCAGAACAGAACTGTCATCCGCCACGCGCAGCGGCCGGCTCAGCGGCTGCTCCACAGTACGCTTTTCGGGACTTTCAGCAGGCTGCACGGATGGCTGTCCTGCAGTATGTTCTGACGACTGTTCCGCCTGATGGCCGGACTGGCGGGCTTCGGCACAGCCTGCAGACATCGAACGGTCGTACCCGTCAGAGTTTTCTTCCGCGGTCTTTCCAAAAGAAAGAAGCCAGGAGGAGAAGCGCCGGCTTGCCAGAAGCAGCCAGATGAAGACAAGAAACGCAAGGGCCAGTCCCGTAGGAGCTTCACCGAGCATGGATTCGGTCCATTTGACCACTGACTCTCCGCACTGGCCACCCAGGCCGCCGCCGAAGGCATTGCCCAAACCGAGGGCACCGGAGAAGAATGCAAGGACGAATGACGCTATCATCGCTCCTGTCACGGTCAGAAGGACGGTCCGGACCATAGAATAGTGCCAGCGCTTCATCAGCAGCCTGACGGAAACCGCAAACAGTATCACAATGAAGGCAAGGCTGCCGAGACCGAACCAGCGGCACACCAGCAGATGAGCCCAGCGGAAGCCGAGTTTTCCGGCAAGGTTGCTGACATCGACGGAAACATCGCCGACCCCTGCAGCAAGCGCGCTCTGGTCAACCTTCCAGGTGAACAGATAGGAAACCGTTGCCAGAAGGGTGAAGATTGCAAACAAAGCGACTGCAAGGCCGGTCACCTTGACCAGCCTCGCCTTGTCGTCTTCGTCCATATCTTTCCAGAATCGCAGCATTACTTGCGGTTTTTGCGGTTGTTGGCGTTGTTGTTCTTCCTGCCCGCATTCCTTCTGTTCTGATTCTGTTTAGGGTTCAGATTGAGGCCGGGGCGTGAAAAATTGGAATCAAACGAGATTTCAGGCAGTTCCAGACCTTCGGGCACCCGGATTCTGTTGCCGGAAAGTTTTTCGATGTCCGCGAAGATAGTCCCGTCCGCGACGCTGTCCTTGTTCCAGATAAGGTACTGCTGCCTCATATAGATGGCAAGCGAACGGATCAGGGCGGTCTTGACTTCTCCGTCCGGTTCGCCCGCAATGAGGTCGATGACGCTTTCTATGTTGCGGCCGTAATGATTGGCACGCACGGGAGTCTTATCGATCGGAATCTTCATCGGCGGCTCGTTCTTGGTCTCCGGATGAGGGACAGGGAACGGAGCGTCAATGTCCAGATCATAGCCTGCGATCATAAAAAGGTGGTCCCAGAGTTTCTGCGCATAGTTTTCCTGGGTGTGCACCTGCGGATTGAGCAGTTCCATCACCTTGACCACAGCCCTTGCCTGTTCGCTTCTCTTGTCACGGTCCGGGATGGCCTTGACCTGCTCGACCATATTCAGCACGATGCGGCCGTATTCAGGCATCTGAAGCTTCTCCTTTTCCGTGTTGTAGTAAAGCTTTATAGAGTTGTCGTTCGCTTCCATAAAAAATAAGGTGTTAATGTGCAAAGATAGCAAATTTTTCCGCCTATACCACCTGTTCCACCTCATCCGTCATCACGTACCAGATCGAAGCGGATATTTCCGGATAACCCATTCTGCGGTAGATGTCCGCGTAGCGGGCGACCTGACGTGCATAGCGCGGGTTCCTGCCGCCGAACTTGTAGTCTATGACTGTGACCTTGCCGTTGCGCACCAGAACCCTGTCAGGGCGCCGGATTTCTCCGTCAGTGTCAATCAGTTGGGTTTCATTGAACACGCCTTCTCCATCGGCGGGGAACCATTCAGAATGGGCCCCGGCGGCCTTTGTCAGGATATTCAGATACTCCTCTTCTCGCCCCGCATCGATGTCGCCCGTCTCGAAGGCACGCCTTACCGCCAGCGGGATGTCCGAAGGAGTCCTGACCTCCGAAAGTATCCCGTGAAGCACGGTACCGTTCAACCGCGCCTCCTCCCTCGCCCCGTCCAGGAAGAAATCGACCGAATCTGCACTGAACTTGAGCCTGCCGCGCTCGCGGACATCGGCATCGGCATCCGCATCCTCTTCCGATTCAGGATTCAGAGGGAATGACGGGTAGCCCGGCATCAGCTCGGAAACCGCAGCCTCTGCCCTCACGAGAGAGGTGTAGTCATAGAGAGTTCCCTTCGAAAAGGCGATTCTCCCATCATCTTCCTTCAATGAATATCCAAGGGCGGCTCCTCGGGTGCGCAGATAGCAGTAAAGCACCTGAGAGAAATCCGAAAAACCTCCGTCAGGAAGTTCAATCCCGTCCGGCACTACGTCAAGGCAAGGCATGCCGGCGACGGCGTCAAGGCATTTCTTCGACGGCAAGGCAGCGATGACGGTCAGTCCACGCACGGCTCTGGTCAATGCCACATAGAGAGTGTTGATGTTGTCGATGTACTGGTACTGCGTCTCGGCAAAGCTTTCGCTCGTGAAGAGGGACTGCTCGTTCTTCGGCTGGCTGAGTGTGACGTGATAGACACCGTCGGCTACACCCTCCAGTTCGGTACCCTTCACGTCAGGCTTGGCCCAGCGGCTGGTGCCCTTGCGGAACATCTCGACTCCTTCGGCATAGGGGAAGATCACGTGGCTGAACTCCAGGCCCTTGGACTTGTGGACGGTCATAACCCTGACCGAATCCGGGTCGGACGGAGAACTGATCTTCGGATCGGAATCCTGCCAAGCCTTCAGAAAACCGTCCAGGGCGTTGCTGCCCGCCGAGACATAATCCTGGACAAAATCCATGAATGACTGGATGTACTGAGTCTCGGACTCGAACAGTTCCGGATTCCCCGCCTTGAGCAGACGCAGAATCCGTTCGCAGAGGTCGGAAAGACTGATGTAGGAAATGTTCCTGACATCCAGACCCATCTCTCCGGCCAGGAAAGAGCCTATGGAGTCTTCCTCATTGCCTACGGAAGAAATCAGCGACACAGTCCGGCGGACTATGGCCGAGGACTTCAGACTGAGTGAATCGTCAGTGATGACGCTAACTCCGTTGTCCATCAGGAATCTGGCGACTTCGCCGCCCTGCTTGTTCTTGCGGACGAGGACAGTGATCTCGCCCAGCCTCGCTCCGGCTTCGTTCACCCTGCGGACGGCGGCGAGAACTTCTTCAAGGATGGAATCCTTGTCACGGAAGATCACCTCCACGCTTCCTTCGGCGGAGTCCTTGCTCTTCACGGCCTGGCTTTCGTCAGCGTAGATGTCCGCAACCTTGTAGGCTGCGACACCGTCAGGAGATTCGCCGAGCATATTGTCAAGAACTTTGGGAGCATATTCAAAGAAAGCGTTGTTGAATTCGACTATATTCCTCAGGCTGCGGTAGTTGCTGTCAAGGGTCTCGGTACCGCTCTCCGTGAATTCGTCCTGCACTTCCTTCGCCATCATCCTCCAGTCCGAGCCGCGCCACCGGTAGATGCTCTGCTTCACGTCGCCGACAATCAGGTTCTCGCGTCCCTGTGCGACACTGTTGGCAATAAGCGGACGGAAATTGTCCCACTGGATGCGGGACGTGTCCTGAAACTCGTCAAGCAGGAAGTGTTCGAAACGGACCCCGAGCTTCTCGTAGATGAACGGAGCGTCGGTGCCGTCGATTATGTTCCTCAGAATCACGTTGGAATCATCGATGCTCAGGACGTTCTTCTCCTTCATCAGCTGCGCGAACTCGCGGTAGAGGTCGCTGGCTATTCCCATCTCGCCGAGTATCTTCCGGATCTTGCCGGCGGTCAGATAGGCCTTGTACCTCGGCCCGGTGAGCAGCGAGCAATAGTTCTGCAGAAGGGGCATCAATGTGCCTTCAAGATGGGCGTATTTCGGTCTGTCGGCCTTCTTGAACCAGGTGCCGTAGTCTTCCTGCTTGTTCAGCACCGCGTCAGTCGGGTAGATGAGGCCGTCCTTCGGCTTGACTTCAGCCTCCGCATAGACTGATTTGAAACACGAGCGGGAGAAATCCTCCGAAGCGAGGCCGCCCTCCCCCGCCGCCTTCACGAAAGCGGCGGCCGCATCCTTGGCATCCTTCTCGAAATCCGCCACTATCTTCGAAAGAGCCTTTCCGGTCTTCTCAAGATTGTCCTTTGAATATTCGGCATCTTCGTCTATGCCGTATTTCTCGACGGCCTCGCGGTGTTCGTCCGACTTCAGGTTCAGAGCCATCTCGTTAAGCTTGTTCTCGAGATTGTACCTGTCGCCTCTCTCGAGGTCCTCCATCGCAAGTTTAGTCAGCCAGGAAAGGAGTTCCTTGTTGTCGGCTGTAAGCGAGTCAAGCACCCTGTCCACGCTCTCCTTCACGAGAGAATCCTTGTCCAGCTCGACCTGGTAGGACGAGAACTGGCCGATCTCCCTTGAAAAAGCCTTCAGTGTCTGCTGGAAGAAACGGTCTATGGTGCTGACTGCGAAAGCTCCGTAGTCGTGCAGGATGTCGCAGAGCACCGTAGACGAACGCTTGCGCAGTTTCTCCGCCGAACCGAACAGCGGGAGCAGGTCATCGTAATAAGGTGAACTCGCAGTGTCGGTTGACAGAACGTGCAGCTCCTTCAGAATCCTGTTCTTCATCTCGTCCGTGGCCTTGTTGGTGAAGGTCACGGCAAGAATATGCCTGTAGGAGTACCTTCCCTCGTCAGTGAGAAGGAGCCTGATGTATGTCTTGGCCAGGTTGTAGGTCTTACCGGAACCGGCCGATGCCTTCATTATGCGTATCATCTTCCGCAAATCATTCTGAAATCACAATATTCACAAGTATCCTTTTCCTCCGTCCTGCGGAACGGGACCTCAACCGAGGCTATCTCCGCAAGGAGGGAATGGAGCCTCTCCTTCGTCATATTCATGAATTCCCCGCTGACAGGCACTTCCTTCACCTGTTCCGTAAAGAGGTTGGCAGGAGGATAGATGACGTTGACAAGCCGCGCCCCGCGGGAATCATTGCGCGCCGAGCAGAACACGTCGTAGAGATAGAGCTGGAGAGCGATCTTCGGCCTGCTCTTGTTGACCGGGCCGAACAAGGCGTCGACCACCTCGGCTGCATTCGCGTCAGTGATGTTCACATCCTTGTCCTCAACCTTTCCGGTCTTGTAGTCCACGACGCGGACCTCGCCCGGCCGCAAGCTGTCCAGCCTGTCGATGAAGCCTATGAAACTGAAGCCGTCAATCCTGCATTCGCACTGCAGTTCCAGTCCCAGGACATCAAAGCCTTCCGAGCCGGTGGACTTCAGCAGTTCAAGGTCCCGGGCCAGGGTCTTGAGGACATATTCAACGATCACGTCCTGCACGACAAGGTCGCGCCCCGTCACTTCGAGAGAATGCAGTTCATTCAGGATCAGGCCGTTCACGATATCCTTGATTTCCGCGCGCCTCTTCTGCAGGGAGGCGAGGTAGGAAGCCGTAACCCTCTTCCCGCCGGCCATCCCAGGCGAATAAATCCGTTCCATCGTCTTGTGGAACACGTTTCCGAGCATTCCGGAATCCAGATCCTCGGAAACCTCGTCGGTCTTGTGCAGTTTCTTGACCGTGTGGTAGTAGAACTTGGCAGGACAGTCGAGATAGTTTTTCAAGGCAGAAGCGGACAGGTTGGATTTGCGAACGGTTTCCACATCCTCCGCCGTCTTCGGGATGTCGTCCGACGAAGAATCTCCGGATGCGTTGGCCTTCACGAACGACCGTTTCATCGGTACGTTGAAATGGTACTGGAGCTGCTTGATGTAACGGCTCTCCTCTCCGTTCTTCAGGCCCTCGGTCCTTGAATCATAGACCAGGGTTACCTTCTCAGCCCTCTGCAGAAGCCTGTAGAAGTAGTAGGCCCAGACGGCGTCCTGGAACTCGTAGGTAGGAAGGCCAAATCCTTTGCGCAGTTCCGGAGGCACGAACGAGGAACTGACGCTCCGTCTCGGAAACATTCCCTCGTTGCAGGATAGAATCATCACCTGCGGGAAGTCCAATGCCCTGGTTTCCAGCGGTCCCATAATCTGCAGACCCTTGAGAGGCTCGCCGTTGAACGGTACGGAAACGGGACCGAACAGCTGGCCAAGCAGTTTTACATAGGTTAACGGCAGGACTCCGAGTCCGACTGACTGCAGCCTGTTCACGGCATTGTAAGCGGCCTTGGCGAATTCGAGTTCCATCGCCATCGACTTGTCCTGCGCCAGATGCGGTGCAATGCCCTTGATGATGGCCTTCTGGTACTCGGCGAAAGCCGCAATCTGCTCCGAATCGGTGGATTTCGTATCTTGCACCACCGGCCTGAAAAGCAGGTCGAACAGCGGAATTCCGGACAACTCATCCTGCGGGATGTAGTACTTCCTGCCGTTCTTGACGGCCTTCACCCTTTCCTTCACGGCCTCGTCGCCGGCAGTGATTTTCTTGAATATGCCCGAGCAGAACAATGCCCAGACCTGGGTGTGGTAGAAGTACCACTTCCCGTCCTTCCGGCGAAGGTGCATCTGCATCGCCGACACCAGATTGAAGAAGTCGAAGAAGGCACTCCCCTTCATAGGATAGCCCATCGTGACATTCACATCCCTGATGCTGTCCGGAATCGAGTTCAGCACGGGCACGAGCAGCGACTCGTCCGGCAGCACGACTGCGCAGCGCTCGTCCCTGACGACAGACGGGATCAGTTTTGTCTGCCCTACCGACGAAGGCACGCTGATTACTTCGATTTCGGGCACTTTCAGTCCTTCAGCGTCAATCTCGAAACTCTGCGGGAAGTCCACGACATTCTTGGACATGAAGAACGAGGACTTGTTCATCGGATCCTTGACCATAGGACTTGAATAATCCCAGCAGAACTCGGCCAAGCCTGCATCGCGCATCTTGCGCATCGCCTTCTTTTCGCACTCGTTCAAGGCGTTGAGACCTACGAACACGAACTTCCCGACATTCGGGAATGCTTCCGCAAGCACATCCGCGGCCGACTCTTCTTCAAGCCTGTCAGCCAGCCTGCGGTAGACCATACCCTCATAGGCGAGACCTTTGGCGGCCAGCCTGCCGCGGAAATCCCGGTACAGAGGCAGCAGGATGTTCCAGATCTGAAGAAAGCGCTCCTTGACACCGGGGTTGTCGGAGCCGAGGTCCACGGTCAGTTTCCCTCCGCTGCTGAAATGGCCGACAAAACTCTCAATCGCCTTTCTCTGGTTCTCGGTGAGGTATGAATATGAATCCTGGATGCTCTTGAAGTCGCAGATGTTGGCGAACAGCCTCTCCGGATCGATGAGATACTTGTCCACATCATCGAAGTCTCCGAGGATGATGTCCCCCCAGAACACGAATTCATCCAGCGGCTCGGCCTTGGGATTATGCTTCCTGTAGCAGTCGTACAGTTCCAGCAGAAGGTTCACCCTGTCAGCGGGTCTTTCGTCGGACAATGCGAAGAAGAAATCGTTGATTGTCATCATTTCGGGAGCGACGGCAGGCTTCCCGGACTCCTTCACCGCTTCTCCGAGATACTTGGTGAAAAAGACCTGGCTGCGCCTGTTCGGAAATATGAAGCACAGGCCGGCGACATTCCCGCCTGCCACATAATGTTCCGTTACCTGTTTAAGAAAAGGGGTCATAAGCCGAGTTCATATCAGATTTCTGCAAAGATAAAAGAAGCTTGTGTAAAATCAGGGTACAAGCTCACAATAAAAGCAAAAAAAGTGTGGCCGTTTCCTGCGGCCACACTTGACTGTCCACTGATTGAATTGAAAGCCAGTTCGGGAACTAGTTGTTCAGAATGGCGTTGTACTTCTCGTAGCCGGCCTGATATTCAGGGCTCTGCTCACGGAGACGGTAGTAAATCTGCTTGAGGTACTCGGCAATGGTTGACTTGATGGTCTGGTCCTCGCAGACTTCATAGGCCTTCTCGAACGGATCGATGCAGTTCTTCAGAGTAACCTCGAACTCCTGGGTGAGAGCCATATACTTGGCCTCGTCAAGTTCGTTCTGAGCCTTGTCCTGAAGGTCAAGAGCCTTCTCGTAGTACATCTGTCCCTTTCCGATGTAGGCATAGACATACTTAGGATCCTTGGCTGCGGACTCATCGTAAGCGGCAGCGGCCTTGTCAAGGTTGCCGAGCTGCTTGTAAGCCTGACCCTCGACATAATAGAGGGAAGCATTGTCAGGAGATGTGCTCTTGGCCTGGTCGAGAAGCTCGAAAAGCCTGTCGGTGCCTTCTCCGCTGCTCATATAGAAATTGATGAGACCGAAAATGATGCTCTCGCTGGTAGGGAACTTTGCGAATCCCTGCTCAAGATATTCCTTGGAAGCGGCCTTGCCGGCAGCGGTCGTGTCAATCTTGGCTGCGAGGTCGGAAAGCTTCGCGAACACCTCTCCGTTTTCCGCATAGTAGTTGTAGCTGAGGCACTTCTCAAAAAGATCCTTTGCGTGACTGTTGTCACCTGCAGTCCACGCGGTGAATGCGGCGTTGTAGAGAGAGTTGGTGTCGATCTGGCTGTAAGGAGCCTGCTCGCTGGCCTTGGCGGCGGCCTCGAAGTATTCCTGCGCCTTCTTCACGTCACCGAAGGTGTAGGCGTTGTAGGCATCCTGGTTGAGTTTTTCGATGATGACCTTGATGCCTTCACGGATATCCTTGGTTTTGGAACCCTTGACATCAAGTTCATTGGCCTTCGCGAAAGCCTCAAGAGCCTTAGGAAGAGCGTTCTCGACTACAGGCTTTGTGACCTCGATGATCGAGAGCACGCCCGATCCGTTGAAATAGAGATTCTTGTTCTCGTAGACCTCCTTTGTGTACTGCGTGCCTGCGAGGACAACGGACTCGGTTGAAGACGGTTTCTCGCTGCCCATTGAAAGCGCGAGCGCGTTATGGTCGGCTCCGACCCAGACGTTTGCAGCAGGTGCATTGTAAGCGTCGAGGTATTTCTGTGCAAGAGTCGTCCAAGTAGCCACCTTGACTGCCTTCTTCTCGTTCTGGGTAGCGGCGAGGGCTGATTCCACGGCCTTGGCTGCGGAATTCACATTAGACTGGGCATTCGCGACCTGGAAGGAAGCGAGCAATGCCATAATGATCAATGTCTTTTTCATACTAGTGGTAATTTTGTTGTATAAATTATTCTGCAGTGGTTTCAGGCGTATCTTCTGACGCCGTTTCCTTGTTTTCATCTCCGCTCCGCTCAACACTGGAGACTGCGGCGATCGAGTCGCCCTCCTTGATGTTGATCAGTTTGACGCCTTGGGTAGCCCTGCCGGCGATGCGGATGTCAGAAACCGACATTCTGATTGTGAGTCCGGACTTCTCGATGATCATCAGGTCATCGTTCTCCGTCACGTTCTTTATCGCGATCAGTTTGCCTGTCTTCTCGGTTATGTTGATCGTCTTGACTCCCTTCCCGCCTCTCTTCGTGATTCTGTATTCGTCAAAATCGGTCCGTTTTCCGAAGCCGTGTTCGCTGACTACCAGCACTGTGTGGGCCGCGGCATCTTCAGAAGCCGGGTCGTAGTTTATCGCTCCGACAACCTCGTCGTCCGCTTCAATATTGATGCCACGCACACCGGTCGAATTTCTTCCCATAGGACGCGCGTCAGTCTCGTCGAAACGGCAGCAGCGGCCCTCGCGCGCGGCGATGAGGATTTCCTCGTGCCCGTTCGTGAGAAGCGCCTCCACCAGTTCGTCGCCTTCCCGGAGATTGATGGCGTTGACTCCTGCGGTCCTCGGATGTGAATATGCCTCCAGAGACGTCTTCTTGATGACTCCTTCCTTTGTAACCAGCACGATGTTGTTGGCACTGACATATTCCTGATCCTTGAGCGTCCGGACGTTTATGTAAGCCATTATCTTGTCGTCAGGAATATTCAGAAGGTTCTGGATGGCGCGGCCCTTAGAAGACCTTGAGAATTCCGGAATCTCGTAAACCTTGAGCCAGTGGCAGCGGCCGGTCTGGGTGAAGAACAGCATCGTCGAATGCATGTTCGCGATGTAGATGTGGTCGATGAAGTCTCCGTCCCTGGTCGCGCTTCCTTTGACTCCGACACCGCCGCGGGCCTGTGTACGGTACTCCGTGAGAGGAGTCCTCTTGATGTAGCCGAGATGGGAGATGGTGATCACGACATCTTCGTCGGCATAGAAGTCCTCCGGATTGAATTCCTCGGCGGAAGGACGGATCTCGGTCCTCCTCTTGTCACCGTACTTGGACTTCAGTTCCATAGTCTCGGCCTTGACAATCTTCCTCTGTTCTTCGCTGCTGCCGAGAATCTCGTTGCAGCGGGCTATGAACTTTTCAAGCTCATCATATTCAGCCTGAAGTTTCTCTCTTTCGAGTCCGGTCAGCTGGCGGAGCTTCATCTCGACGATTGCGGAAGCCTGCACATCGGTAAAGCCGAAGCGGCTGATGATTTCGGACTTCGCATCGTCAACGCTGGCCGAATGCCTGATTATGCTGATGATCTCGTCGATCACGTCTATCGCCTTGAGAAGGCCTTCGAGGATGTGGGCCCTCTTCTGCGCCTTGTCCAGTTCGAACTTTGTCCTTCTTACAACGACCTCGAGGCGGAAATCCACGAAGTTCGCGATGATGTCCTTGAGGGACAGAGTCCTCGGACGGCCGTTGACAAGGGCCACGTTGTTGAAGGCGAAACTGGACTGGAGCTGCGTGTACTTGAAAAGAGTGTTCAGCACCACATTGGAGTTGCAGCCCTGCTTGACACGGATGATGACGCGGACTCCTTCCCTTGAAGACTCGTCATTCACGTAGGTGATGCCCTCGATCTTCTTGTCCTCCACCATCTGGCCGATCTTCTCGATCATGTCCTTCTTGTTGACCATATACGGGATTTCGGTCACCACGATGGTCTCGCGTCCGTTTTCCGCCACTTCGATGTCGGTCTTGGCCCTGACGACGACGCGGCCTCGGCCCGTCTCGTAGGCTTCCTTGATTCCGCTGATGCCCATTATGATGCCGCCGGTAGGGAAATCCGGTCCCTTTATGTACTGCATCAAGCCTTCGGTGTCTATGTCCGGATTGTCGATGTAGGCGCAGATTGCATCACAGCTCTCGCCCAGATTGTGCGGAGCCATATTCGTGGCCATTCCGACCGCGATTCCGGAGGAGCCGTTCAGAAGAAGGAGCGGGGCCCTTGTAGGAAGCACCGTAGGTTCCAGTTCGGTGTCATCGAAGTTGGGTGCCATATCTACGGTGTCCTTGTCGATGTCAGCGAGCACGTCCTCGGCTATCTTCATCAATTTGGCCTCGGTGTATCGCATGGCCGCCACCGGGTCGCCGTCCATCGACCCGAAGTTGCCCTGGCCGAAGACCAGCGGATAACGCTGGTTCCACCACTGCGCAAGCCTGGCAAGCGCATCGTAAACGCTCGAGTCCCCGTGCGGATGATACTTTCCGAGCACTTCACCCACTATCTTGGCGCATTTCCTTGTCTGGCCGGAGAACGGCAGGTTCAGTCCGTCCATTCCGAAAAGCACCCTTCTCTGTACCGGCTTAAGACCGTCCCTCACGTCAGGAAGCGCTCGCGAAACGATCACCGACATCGAGTAGTCGATGTACGCCGTGCGCATCTCGTGATCGATCTCGACCGGCTCGATGATGCCTGTTTTACCTTCCTCTATCTTTTCCTCCATATCCATTTTCTGCTTTCGAATACATTATGGTTAAACATGCAAAATTAACAAAAAAAACAGACAGAGACAATACCGTAGAAGATATAAAAGAATATTGCCGGAAGCAGGCCGGAAAACGGGAAAAAATGCCTAACTTGCGATGTTTTGTCCGGGTGGTCCGGGCCGAACGTTTTATCATTTCACATCTAAACAGACAGTACTATGTCACTGAACAAAGTTATGCTGATCGGTAACGTTGGAAAAGATCCGGAAGTACGTTACCTTGACGGAAACAACCCTAACGGGGGGACCACGAAGGTGGCCACTTTCACCCTCGCGACGACTGAACGCTATCGTGACCGCAATGGAGAACTTCGCGAAAACACGGAATGGCACAACATCACAGCCTGGAGGAATTCGGCGGACATCGCCGAAAAGTACATCCGCAAGGGAAGCCAGGTGTTCATCGAAGGAAGACTGAGGACCAGGACGTGGACCGACCAGAGCGGCAACAAGAGAAGCACAACCGAAGTGACGGTTGACAACATCCAGCTTCTCGGTAAGAGGTCCGACAATCCGGCGGTCCAGGCTCCGGGAGCCGCTTACGCTCCGGCCGCGGGCTACCAGCCGGCCGCAGGAGGCTACGGCCAGCCGCAGCAGAATCCGGCCTACGCAAAACCGTCCTACCCGTCCCAGGGACCGGCTTACCAGCCTGTCCCGCAGCCGGCGCCTCAACCTGCTTACCAGCCGGCACCTCAGCCCGCACAGCAGCCTGTCCAGCAGCCTGCACCCGTAAATCCGGTTGACATTCCTGCTGAGGACGGACCGCAGGACGACCTTCCGTTCTGATTCCGTTCAGATTGAAAACAAACGAATTTTATCAAATATGAGTTCAAAACTTGACGTGGTCCTCGGTCTTCAGTGGGGAGACGAGGGCAAAGGTAAGATTGTGGATGTGCTGGCGGGACGCTATCCTGCCGTGGCCCGCTTCCAGGGCGGTCCGAACGCTGGACACTCCCTCCATTTCGACGGCAAAAGCTTCGTCGTGCGCAGCATCCCTTCAGGAATATTCAGGGAAGGTTCCACCAATGTCATCGGCAGCGGTGTAGTCCTTGACCCGGTGACGTTCCGCGAAGAGTGCGCGAATGTGGAGAGGATGAACATCAACCCGAAAGAGAGGCTGTTCATCTCCAAGAAGGCCCATCTTATCCTTCCTACTCACCGTCTTCTCGACGCCGCCAGCGAGGCGGCCGCCGGCAAGGGCAAGATAGGTTCGACGCTGAAAGGCATCGGCCCGACCTACACCGACAAGGTCAGCCGTCACGGCCTGAGAGTCGGCGACATCCTCGCCCCTGACTTCAAGGAGAAGTTCGAGAAGCTCAAGGCCAGACATCTCCAGCAGATCGCCGACCTGCACTACGAGTGCGACCCGGACCAGGGAGAGGCGGAGTGGATGAGCGCCGTCGAGTTCCTCAAGGGATTCACGCTCATAGACTGCGAGTACTTCGTCAACAGCTGGCTGAACGACAAGCCTATGCTTGCCGAGGGCGCGCAGGGTTCGATGCTCGACGTCGACTACGGTTCATATCCTTTCGTCACTTCTTCTTCGACCACCGTCGGAGGAGTCTGCACCGGACTGGGTGTCGCTCCGTCGAAGGTCGGCAAGGTCTACGGAATCTTCAAGGCCTACTGCACGAGAGTCGGCAGCGGTCCGTTCCCGACTGAACTCTTCGATGAGACCGGTGAGAAGATCCGCAGGATAGGCAACGAATTCGGTGCAGTCACCGGCCGTCCGCGCCGCTGCGGCTGGCTCGACCTCGTGGCGTTGAAGTACACGGTGATGATCGACGGCGTGACCGACCTCATCATGATGAAGTCCGACTGCCTCGACGATTTCGAGACCATCAAGGTCTGCACGTCCTACAAGGTTGACGGCAAGGAGACCGAACAGGTGCCGTTCGACATCGCTACCGAGATCGAGCCGGTCTACACCGAGTTCCCCGGATGGAAGGCCGACCTTACCGGAATCCGTGAGGAAAGCGCACTTCCGCAGACCTTCAGAAACTACATCAAGTTCATGGAGGACTACCTCGGAGTGCCGATCAGCATCATCTCCCTCGGCCCTGACCGCGAGGCGACCATCGAGAGATAGGCTACCGTCGAAAGGCAGAACGGTCAACCGTCTTCAAAGACATAAAATCAGGCCGGCGGACCAGTGCTGGAACTCCGGCCAGTAATCCGTGTCCATCAGATTCATCGGAGAGTACTTGACATACATTCCGACATCCTTCAGATTGAGCTGGAACATGCAGTCCACCGTGGCGATGTTGCAGTGTGCTCCTTTGCTCTTGTCCTTCTGTTTCTCATCATCCAGCCTGTACTTGTTGACAATCGAGCTGTAGGCGTTGAGATTGATGACCGGACCCACAGAGAACCCGAACCCCCGGTAAACGTTGAAACCGAACGAAACCGGCAGTGCGATGCTGAACACTCTCAGTTTGGACACCTTGGGCTGGACATTCCCGGGCCAGTTTTCCACCCGGATGTTACCGTCATCCCCTTTCGTCATCATCCCGTCCTTGCACATCGTGAAATTCTTCCAGTCTAGGCCAAGTCCGTAGTTCAACGACAGGAAGCGGGAGAACCGATAGCCGTCGTCACACAGATAGAGGAACACTTCGTACGAGCGTTGGAATCTGAAGTCCAACGCATCCGGAGATGCTGACAACAGCCCGATGCCGAAATTGCCAGGTGAAACAGTATCCTCTGACGGAATTTCATTCATAATCTTGTTGTAGAACGGCACGCTGAAGTCCAGCCTTGCAGGACCTTTCCCATCAGTTTTTGATCTGGAAGTCCCGTAATAAGCCTCTCTCGTGGACGGAGCCGAGTAAGAATGCGAGTAAGTATATTCAAACGATGAGTCGGCCTCAGAACCGCGGACTTCCAGGACGTAGAACTTTTCCTTACGCTCATCGTAATGCATCTTGACAGAGTCAGGCTTGTAGAAAATGACCAGCGAATCAGAGTAGTAGTTCATCCTCTTCCCGTCTTTGTTCCGGCGGACTTTGATGCCGGGAATCTTGGTCTTCGCCGTGTCCGACGGAACGATGTATTTCTCAACTTCGTAGGCGACGTGACGCTTGACCACCTGCGCCGACACGGTAACGGGACACAGCAGCGACCCGAAAATGGCTGAACACAACAAAACGGATATGATTCTTTTCATAGCGGTATGCATTTCTTATTTATCTTTGCTTGAATATCTTCCTGAGGTCGTCCATGGTGGCCTTCCCCCTCAGGTAAACCACAGTGACATAGGCGTGTCTGAACGGCGGCTTCGCCTTTTTGTCAATGACGTATCCGGTGGTTGCTCCGGCAGAGCCACCGTAAGCGGTCACCTCTTCCTTGATCTTATCAGCCTGGAAACATACGAATATGTTCTCGCGAAGGCCTTTGGCTGGAATTCTGACGATGGCGTAATTGAGCTGGCCGCCGACATAATCGATGCTTGTGTCCTCGGCTCCGCCTTCGACAGCGTCAGCCTCGATCAGCCTTGCGATTCTTGCAATCGCTTTGGAATCGGCCCTGAAGCTGATGCTGCGGAAATACTTCAGTCTGTACGGCTTCAGTTCACTTCCGGTCACGATCCTCTCGAAGACGTCCTTCCCGCCGGACATTTCCCTGAACAGGCTGTCTATATGAAGATTCTCCTGCGCCCGGACCGGAACCAGGGCAAGCAGACACAGAAGCGCCGTCAAAAATGCTTTATACCTCATAGTGCTCATTTTCCGAATATTTCTTTCAACTGTTCATCCACATCGCTCTCCCCGGAGAAAAGGCCGGCGAGCGTCTTGTCAACGTCATTCATTATCACCTCGCGGTCAGTGATCTTACGCCCCCCGAAATAAGCGACGCAGACATTTTCCTCATTGCTCACATTCACACCGACGGTGATGAATATGGCCGCGCAGGCAGCGGCAGCGGCCGCTATCCAGCACAACGCCATTCTGTTACGTGAATATGTTCTCGTCTCTTTCCGTGAAACGGCCCTGCCTACGGAAAAGAAACCCATCACGGCACGGACTTCGTCATATTCGGAAGCCTGACCCTTCCTGGAAGCCAGGAAGGCTTTGAGCCTGAGTTCCTCCGCCTCCGACAGCGTACCGTCGAAGTACTTTTCAATGTATGTGTCAATCCGTTTCATATTCCTTTCTGAATTTTTCCCTTAGAATTTTTCTCGCTCTTGAGATCTGCATCCTCACCGCCGCCGGCTGCATTCCAAGTTCCCCGGCAATCCGCTCAAATGATAGGCCTTCATATTCACGCTTTCTGACGATGACTTTCTGGATGTCGGTGAGTTCACTGTCAATCGAGGCTTCGACCTTCCGGAAAAGAGCCTCGCGGTCCTCCGACGTGTCCGCCTCGTCCTCTATCTCCCTTCCCGCTATGCCGACGGTCGGCGGTCTTCGTCTGTTTCTGCGATACTCGTCTATCTCAAGGTTGTGTCCTGTTCTGGACAGCAGCCCGATGGCCTCCTTCACGCTTCCGGCCTTGAACTTCCGTCCCCAGAGCCGGCAGAAGGCATCCTGAAGGATGTCCTCTGTCTTCCACCGCCCCTTGAGGGCGAGGAACGCTTCCGTGAGAAAATCTTCGGCCATCGCCATTCCGTTTTTTCTACCTCTTATTTTTCTACTAATATAAACGAAAAGCACCGGAAAATGTAACACCTCCGCCGACAGTTTCTCAGCCGCCGCGGGGAAAAGCCGTGGAATAGGAAAAAAGGCTGGCTGAAAGTTTATTTCAGCCAACCTCTTTCAACAGTTTTCAGTAAGATCATCTGTTCAGTTGGTTATTATTCTTGTAAAATAGAGTTAAGTTGGTCTTTTATCGTTACTCTTTTATCGTTGTTCTTTACACTTGCAAATATCGCCTGTGCAGCCCATCGGAGCAATAGTAAATTTTTATGATTTCTCATAGTAAAAAGATACCAGATGCAGGCGCGCAGGATGCCTGAGCAAGTATAGCGGGCATAAAAAAAGGTGGCCGCTTGACGGCCACCCTCATTTGATTCTTATCTTGTTAAGTACTTATTCCCGCACTCTAGAAAGCGTAGCGGAGACCGAGACCGAAGCTCAGGATTCCGTCGCTCCAGACACCGCCGTTCCCGAACATAAGCCGAGGACGGATGTCAAGGGAGATCTGAAGAGGAATGTTGAAGGTGTACTCAAGTCCGAGATTGCCCACGATACCGGCATAGACAGAGTTGGCGTCATCGCCGTTGAAAACAGAAACGCTTGCTCCGGGACCGCCGTAGAATCCCCAGGAACCGGCGCTGGTCCAGTCAGGCGCAGCAATCATAAAGTTGTAGACACCGTCAACGTGGAAAGCGTCTGCCTTGTAGCCATTGTCAAGACCAAGTTCGAACTCAAGGAAGTTGGAGCCACCTGCATAGTTTTCATAACTGAGGTCAACACCATAACCGATGCGGACACCGAGTGCCTTTGGCTGCGCGACTGCTATCGTTGCACAGCTGAAAAGGACTGCAAAAATCAACAATGCTTTTTTCATAATAGAAACTATTAACAAATCTATCACAAGATAGCCTTAATATCTGAATATACAAAATAAAACACTAACGTAAACTAAACCAGCCCGGAGAAGCCCATAAAGGCCATAGCGAGGATTCCGACGGTGATGAGGGCTATCGGGATGCCTCTGAACGGCTTAGGAACATCGTTCATTTCAAGGTGCTCACGCAGGCCGGCGAAGAGAATCAGGGCCATACCGTAACCAACGGCAGTCGCGAAGGCATAGACAACGGACTCGCCGAGATTCAGCATGTGGGCAGGGCCGCCGAAAGCGAACTCCTTGGTCACGACGTTGAGAGCGACGCCAAGGACGGCGCAGTTGGTCGTGATGAGAGGCAGATATATTCCGAGAGCCTGATAGAGGGAAGGGCTGATCTTCTTCAGCACGATCTCAACCATCTGCACGAGAGCCGCGATGACGAGGATGAACGCGATGGTCTGGAGAAACTGCAGTCCGAAGGCCACCAGAAGGTACTGGTTGATGAGATAAGTCACCAGAGTGGCCAGCGTGATGACGAAGCAGACCGCTCCGGCCATTCCGGTCGCAGTGGAAATCTTGTTCGACACACCCAGGAACGGACAGGTACCCAGAAACTGGGCCAGCATCACGTTGTTGACGAATATCGCCGAAATTATTATGAGGAAATATTCCATAACTTAGTTCTTTTTAGCGATTTTGTTGAACAGGACCATAAGGTAGCCCAGGGCGAGGAAAGCGCCGGGAGCCATTACGAACACGAGGATTCCGTCTCCCGGAATCAGTTTGAGGCCGAAAACGGAGCCGCTTCCCAGGATTTCGCGGACAATTCCGAGAACCGTAAGGGAGAGGGTGAATCCGCAGCCTATTCCGAGTCCGTCAAGGGCGGAATCGATGATCCCGTTCTTGTTGGCGAAGGCCTCCGCACGTCCGAGGACGATGCAGTTCACCACGATCAGCGGAATGAAAAGGCCGAGGGTGGAGTACATCGCAGGAGTGTAGGCCTGCATCGCGAACTGGAGAATCGTCACGAAAGTGGCGATGACCACGATATAGACAGGGATATGCACCTTGTCAGGCACGACCGGAGCAATCGCCGAGATGGCGATGTTGGAAAGTACCAGCACAAAGAGGGTTGCAAGTCCCATACTCAGGCCGTTGATGGCCGATGTGGTCGTGGCCAGAGTAGGACACATTCCGAGAAGAAGCACGAAAGTAGGGTTCTCCTTCAGGAAACCTTTGGTGAAAAGATGAAGCTTATCCATACTCTATTCTCCTTTAATTGAACTTAAAGCCTTGAGTGCGTTGTCGATGGCCAGGACATAGGCCCTTGACGTGATCGTGGATGCAGTGATGGCATCGATGTCTCCGCCGTCCTTCTTGACGGAAAGTTTCCTGGCGGAAGGGTCAAGACCCTTGAACTGCGAGAAGAACTTTTCATCGGTGGTGCACTTGGCACCCAGACCAGGCGTCTCGTTGTGGGACAGGACCGAGGTGTTGTAAACCTGACCGTCGGCCGTGATGCCGACCATAAGTACAAGGGGTCCGCCGAAGCCCACGGCAGTGGACTTCACCGCATAGGCGACCGGAACGCCGTCCTTGGTGCTGACATAATATTCAGAAGCCTGGCCTCCGACCTCGACAGGCTGCGCTTCGGAAAGCTCGCCGCCTTCCGGAAGAACGGCTCCGATGGAAGCCTTGAGGATGTCCGCGTTAGCCTTCGCTATCGGTTCCGCAGTCAGGGCGTACATACCGCCGAGCAGCGCGGAGCAGACGAGGCTGACAACCGTCAGGCAGACGACCATTGTCGTAAGATTTGATTTGACTGCCATAGTCTATGCCCTCCCGTATTTTTTCTGATGGAACCACATGTTCAGAAGCGGAACCACCGAGTTCATTATCAGAATCGCGAAGCTCACACCTTCAGGATAAGAGCCGAAGTATCTGATCATCAATGTAATGAAACCTATACCCACGCCATAGACGATGCAGCCCTTCGTGCTCATCGGAGACGTGACGTAGTCAGTCGCCATGAAGCAGGAACCGAGAATCAGACCGCCGGTGAGAAGGTTGAACAGAGGATCGGTGAACCTTGACGGATCGGCCAGCCAGAAGATGCAGGAAACCGCAGCGACAGTTCCGAGGATGGAAAGAGTCGTCCACGGCTTGATGACCTTGCGCACCAGCAGATAGACGAAGCCGAGCAGAAGCGCGATGGCGCAAGCCTCACCGGCTGAGCCGCCGACATTGGCGAAGAGCATCTGGGAATATGAATACCCGTTCGCAGCCATAATCTCAGGAACGGTGGAGCCGCTCATAAGGCCTTCGTTGATCGCGCCGAGCGGAGTCGCGCCCGAAACGGCGTCAGCGCCGAAAAGTCCGCCCGGAATGTTCCAGGACGTCATATAGGTCGGGAACGAAATCAGCAGGAACACACGGCCGACGAGAGCAGGGTTGAACACATTCTGTCCGAGACCTCCGAAAGTCATCTTGGCGATTCCGATCGCCACGACCGCTCCGATGAACACTACCCACCAGGGAGTCGAGGCAGGTAGGTTGAGAGCCAGAAGAATGCCGGTGACGGCGGCGGACCAGTCCCCTACCGTCGAAGGCTTCTTGAGCAGATACTTAGTTATCAGAT
>CAVCDF010000070.1:0-3153 GCA_963600795.1 Anaerotignum sp.
TTTGACGAGGGCGAGGGCGGTGATGGAGGTGAGGGGGATGTCCTTCGGGGCGAAGTCTGGGTTGTAGGACACGAGCCTGACGAAGCCGGGGGTGTCCGACTTCCGGACATATTTGACGGAGGTGTAGGTGTCGCCGTCGAGGTTGAAGGAGAGGATGTAGATCTCGCCCCAGATGATGCTGTCCATCGAGAGTGGCTTCTTCTTGAATATGACGATGTCGCCGCTCTTCAGGAGCGGGGACATGGACTCCCCTCTCACGTAGAGCGCCCCGTCCACCGGCGGGAGGTTAGGGATCCTGAGGTAGTCGGCCGGCTCGACGCAGGTGGAGTTGAAGATCGCCACGAGTCCGGCAGCCGCATCCAGGGCGTAGAGCGGCACGTCCTGCGAGGAGACGTGCCTGTCGGTCGGCAGGCTGAAATCCTCCTTCGCACTGACATTTTGAACATCTTTGAACATTTCGCCTTTCCCAGTTAGTAGCCAATTAGGATCAATATGATAATTGACCACAAGTACAGCCATGATGTCAGTTCCGGCCGACATTCTACCATTCAGAATTTCTGAAAATTTTGAAGCACCTATACCACATTCCTCGGCAAGTTTGCCCTTATTTAAAGTTGGGATGTCGCGAACTATCTGCTTGATAGCTTGAAGTGTTCTTTCGTTTATCTCCTTCTTGCTCATATTTCAAAAATTATGAAATAAATTCAGAATTTCTGTTGCTATTTCAGAAAATCTGTATATCTTTGCAAAGTCTTAAACATTAAGACACCGCAAAGATACCAAAAAATAGACAGATATGAGGTACATAGCAATGCCGCGGGGAGGCGTTAAAACCCTTATGAGCAAGTTCGGCACGTCGGCGGTGACGGTGTGGTCGGCGCTGACCTACAGGACGAACAGCGAGCTGGCGGAGCGGATCCGCGAGACGGCCCTCGGGATGGGCGGCGAGTTCGCCAGCGTCGTGAGGACGAAGGGGTTCACTCCCAACTGCGAGATCCGCTACGAGCGTGACGAGCGCGGGGCTGTCGCCAAGATGGTCCAGACGTGGGAGAACGGCGTGACGCTCGTCACGGACGTGCTGCACGACACCGCCGTCCTCTGCCAGGGGGGCGAGGTGGTGGCCGGCTGGAGCGGGGTGACCCTGAACATGTGGGCGGACGCCGCCTTCGAGGCCCAGAAATATTCGGAGAGTTAGGCGATGGGCGCTCGGATGGTCATACACGTAGCGATTGAGGTGCTGATGCTCCTCGTGGTGGCCGGCCTTTTCGTCTGGGCGTACCTGGACGACAGGCGCTGGGACGAGGAGAGGCGGAGGCGTGACCTTTAGATATGGCGGCGATGGAGTACTACGGAGGAGTGGCGGCGGTCACGGTCGTGGACCTGACCAGGAACGACGACGGCGAGGCCGTCATCACGCGGGCGAACTATGAAAATTTAGTCAAGCGTCACCGCGTGAAGGTGCTGCGTCCCGGCAAGGGGCTCGGCAGCTACGCCCTAATCGAGTACTCGTCGCTGCCGGAGAGGTTCAGGAAGAGGTACGAGTCGAAGTACGGGGCACCGGAGAAGCCTTCGAAGGGGGCCACGGTCCTCAGGCGCGACGGCGCGGCGGAGGTTTTCTTCGCCGCCTACCGCCTCCCCGACGGGTCGGCCCTGCAGGAGGAGTTCCAGCGGGAGTACGCCGTGAACGCCTCGGTGCTGAACGCCCTGCAGGCGATGGTGAACACGCAGAAGGCCTACCGGGGACTCTGCAACAACGGCACGCCGGTGAACTGGGGCGGGATCGTCTCGGCCTCGGAGGAGCTGCGGTCGGAGTGCGGCCACACGCTGCCGGGGAGCGAGGCGAGGCTGCGGGCGAAGATGCGTGAGTACGCCAGGGATGGCTACTCCTGCCTCGTGAGCGGCAAGCTGGGCAACACGTCCGCCCTGAAGGTGACGGACGAGGCGGCGCGCTACCTCGTAGCCTTGCGCAGGAGCAGGACCCCGGTGTACTCGCCGGCCCAGATCCTCGCCAAGTACAACGAGACGGCCCCTTCGAGGGGCTGGAAGCCTCTGAGGTCGCAGACGACCCTGAACGCCTTCCTCGACCGTCCGGAGATCCGGCGGCAGTGGGTGGACGCGGTGTACGGGAGCGTGGCGGCGAAGCAGGAGCTGTCGAGGCGCAACAGGACGGCGATGCCGACGATGCGGGACAGCCTGTGGTACGGCGACGGAACGAAGCTGAACCTCTTCTACAGGAGCGACGAGGGCGGCCGCCTGACGGTGCGCACGGCCTACGTGTACGAGGTGTCTGACGCGTTCAACGACACGCTGCTCGGTTACGCCATCGGGGCGACGGAGGACTTCGGCCTACAGTACAGGGCCTTCAGGATGGCGGTGGAGACGGCCGGCCACCTGCCTTACGAGATAGTGACGGACAACCAGGGCGGGCAGACGTCGAGGGCGGCGAGGGAGTTCTTCCAGGGGATCTGCCGGGTGTGCCGCACGACAGCGCCTTACAACCCTCAGTCGAAGACCATCGAGAGCTGCTTCGGCCGCTTCCAGCGGCAGGTGCTGGCGAAGGACTGGCGGTTCACGGGCGGCAACATCAGCTCGAAGGAGTCGTGGCGAATCAACCGCGAGTTCGCTGACGCGAACAAGGAGAGCCTCTACACGTTCGGCGAGCTGTGCGAGGCCTACGCCGCCGCCCGGCGGGAGTGGAACTCGATGCCTGACGAGGCCAGGGGCATGACGAGGATGGAGGCGTATCTCGCCTCCTCCAACCCGGAGACGGAGGCCTATCTGCCTCAGGACGAGGAGCGCCTCTTCTGGTCGTCCACGGCCACGGCTGTGCGCTTCACCACGAGCGGCGTCACCGTCACGGTGGGCGGCAGGGCGCACTCCTACGAGGTGCTGACGGATGCCGGCGAGCCGGACATGGAGTGGCGCGCGAGGAACACCGGGAGGTCGTTCGTCGTGAGGTACGACCCGCTCGACCTGTCGCAGGTGCGCCTCTACGAGGAGACGAAGTCGGGCCTGCGCTTCAGCGCGACCGGGAAGCCTTACCTCACCGTGCAGCGCAACATCCAGGAGCAGACTGCGGCGGACGTGGAGGTCATCCGGAGGAACGACGAGGCGAACAAGCTGATGCTCGTGGAGGCCTCGCTGGAGGGCAAG
>CAVCDF010000071.1:0-53513 GCA_963600795.1 Anaerotignum sp.
CTGTGTATAGAACGTCAGAGACCATATTCCATCAAAACAAGGATTAAGACATCCCGGAGATTGCCTCCATTATTAATAAAGTAGGCATGTCAGAGACCATATTCCATCAAAACAAGGATTAAGACACTCGGCTGACGAGGTTGGTCCAGTGGCGAGGACTTTGTCAGAGACCATATTCCATCAAAACAAGGATTAAGACTTCCATCTGCAAGGTTGGTATCAATATTTATAAATATTGTCAGAGACCATATTCCATCAAAACAAGGATTAAGACTATCATAATATTATGATATTAGAATCTAGTAGTGCGCTCAGTCAGAGACCATATTCCATCAAAACAAGGATTAAGACTCGTCGCAAGGCTGTTGCGAAGAACTTCGCACAGCCGTCAGAGACCATATTCCATCAAAACAAGGATTAAGACGCACAAACAGCAGGGCTACCAGCACTACCAGCAGCGTCAGAGACCATATTCCATCAAAACAAGGATTAAGACGGCGAATTCATTGGAGCTCCCAAACTCTCCGAACGGGTCAGAGACCATATTCCATCAAAACAAGGATTAAGACGGACCTCATTCTTTTTCTAGTCATGGCTAGTTTTGTCAGAGACCATATTCCATCAAAACAAGGATTAAGACCTCCCCAGTGCGAGAGCTGTAAGACACGTAGTCTGGCTGTCAGAGACCATATTCCATCAAAACAAGGATTAAGACTCAATTCCGAAGCCGTGATGGTCATATTCGTATAACTGTCAGAGACCATATTCCATCAAAACAAGGATTAAGACCCTCTTACGCAAGAGACGTAGATGATCGGCTTCCCTCCGGTCAGAGACCATATTCCATCAAAACAAGGATTAAGACTAGATAACCAACTTCATATTCGAGACCATACTTGGTAGTCAGAGACCATATTCCATCAAAACAAGGATTAAGACCGCTAAACTGCGCCGCCTCTGGTTTGTTTGTAGCTGTCAGAGACCATATTCCATCAAAACAAGGATTAAGACTTCAATGGCGTCAACACGTACATAATTAAATTTTGCCATGTCAGAGACCATATTCCATCAAAACAAGGATTAAGACAAAGCGGTAAATCCGCTTCATTGTTTCCTCCGCTAAGTCAGAGACCATATTCCATCAAAACAAGGATTAAGACATCTTGGCGAAACCCGCAAGGTCCAGCGGGAGATGTCAGAGACCATATTCCATCAAAACAAGGATTAAGACGCCTTTCAATGGCGACATCTCGCCAAAACGTATCGGGTCAGAGACCATATTCCATCAAAACAAGGATTAAGACATACAATTGTGCGCGCGAGCGCGCTTGCCGCCTGAGTCAGAGACCATATTCCATCAAAACAAGGATTAAGACCGTCGTACTTCTCGTACTTCGAGGCCGGCTTACGGTCAGAGACCATATTCCATCAAAACAAGGATTAAGACATCTCGCTCGAAGCGAGAATCGATCATCTTGTTAAGCTGTCAGAGACCATATTCCATCAAAACAAGGATTAAGACTTTGTGGCTTTCTTTCCCATAAACCATACAAACACTGTCAGAGACCATATTCCATCAAAACAAGGATTAAGACTTTACCTCTCCAGAATAAAGGCTTAATGTGGTGTCAGAGACCATATTCCATCAAAACAAGGATTAAGACGGAAGAGTCGTGGAACCCTCAGGGAGTCTGCCACCTACGGTCAGAGACCATATTCCATCAAAACAAGGATTAAGACTATTTAATTCTGTGGCATTGACATTAATATAATGTAGTCAGAGACCATATTCCATCAAAACAAGGATTAAGACTTCGAGAGCTAGTTGCTCATCCGGGTATGCAGCGGACTCGTCAGAGACCATATTCCATCAAAACAAGGATTAAGACCCCCTGTCAAGGTCGTTAAAACATGCTGCGTTGTCCAGTCAGAGACCATATTCCATCAAAACAAGGATTAAGACAGCCCAGGCGTCCTCCTTGCGGAGGAGTGTTTTGTAGTCAGAGACCATATTCCATCAAAACAAGGATTAAGACAAACTGCGCTGCCTTCTGTCTTGTAGCTTTCTTTGCCGTCAGAGACCATATTCCATCAAAACAAGGATTAAGACAGATTAGCGAGTAACAATGACTTGTTTTCCTCTTGTCAGAGACCATATTCCATCAAAACAAGGATTAAGACGCCAAGCACGCCAGCCAACTACGCCATAAATCCTCTCGTCAGAGACCATATTCCATCAAAACAAGGATTAAGACTCCTGCTTCAGGATACATATGGATATCACGACAGCGTCAGAGACCATATTCCATCAAAACAAGGATTAAGACAAACCGTTTTCGGTTTTGGTTTCTCCATCCTACGGATGTCAGCGACCATATTCCATACTGATTATCCGCAATTATGCCTAAGCCGTGCGGGGCTGTCCTTCATCTCCGCACTTATTCCGCACAACGCGTCGGCGATGTCCCGCCACAAGATATGAAAGTGGTAGTGTTCGTGGCAGATAACCGATTGGCAATCAGATAAAACAACAAAGGTCTGGTACTGATTTCAGTACCAGACCTTTGTTCATCTTCCACACTGTCATTAGTTTATATGCCAAGAGTCCGCTTCCGGTCGGGCGCTCTGCGGACAGATTTGCCCCTGCAGAGCATAAGAGCGGCTTTTCTGCAATTCCCATATTGGGCATTAAGTTATTCCATCAAAACAAGAATTAAAACGTCACCTTTGTGAAGTAAACTTCACAAAGGGAGCGGTCAGAAACCATCTTCCATAAACAATAAAAATCGGGGGTCCCGCAGAGCCTCCTTGTCCAAGAACGAATCTTTCGGATTCGACGTATTTCAGCACGGGTGCTGCGTGACGTAAGCCATCACTTCTTGTCGTTATCCAATACGTCGATGACGATTTTGATGATGGTTGCTGCAGCGGTAAGAATCGTGATAATGTTCTTTGTATTGTTCATATTAAAAAATATGTTTAGCCCCTTTGATAAAATTAGGCCTTAGGCGGCGGGGGCAGTAGTTCGCCACTTCAGACCTTTCGGGTGCAAAGTTAGATTCCGACCCGTATGTCGGGCCCGTGAGGACCCATTGAGAGTTACGTCCGTCTCCCTATTTGATAGGAAGTTTCGGGAAGAGGATTTTGATGAGGATGCTGAGAAGAGTGTCAGCGTTTGGGTTTGGACATATAATCATAATTAGTTTGTTTTTAATGTTTCCGCTCCTTTGTCAAGAGGTCTTTAGCTGCCGGAGCGGTTTCGCGGCTTCAGACCTTTCGGGTGCAAAGTTAGAGAATGCTGACGAAGTTTTTCTTCGCGCGGTCATTTTCTCTCTGACCCGTACCGTATTCTTGACTTTCACAAGCCGGGCGCAAAGTTAGAAAACCCTGACGAAGTTTTTCTTCGTCGAAATTGATTGTCCGCAATAGTACCCAATAATGATTATCGTGAGTCTCAATCAATCCAAGCACGATAGCAAATCTGCTTCATTCTGTGAACCGCTGAACTGACCGGGGCCGAGGTCCGTGGATGACTTAATGTAATCCCATCTTTTATCCACGACCATTTTCACCCATTTGCCATAATTGGCTTTAATCGAATCAGCGCTCATCTCGCCGCAGGCTGAACACACGAATCCCATGATATCGGCATACTTCAGCAAATCGATAAAAACCAATCTTTGGTAGCGCTTAATATGCTCATCGCAAATCGCGACAAGAGCTTCCTTAAACCGCTCTATCCTCGTATAAGCGGAAGATCTGTTCGCGAGTTGGACGAACCTATTGAAAACCCTTTGGAAACCTGATGCTTCCGCAAATACGTACGTGAAAAAATTATGAAACACGTCCGGTCGGACGTCTCTGGGATTTATGTAGGGGACAGGCAGCAACGGAGAAGAAAGAATAGGGATGTAACAGAAGTACTTCTTGGATATTCCATTCTCTGTCAGGTTGAATGATGGCATCATACGCTTTCGAGACTTTGGGAGATTGTCAGTTGTTATACTTTGCAAATATAACGATTTTTCTTAAAGTATACTTTCAAATCAAGAATTCGCTCGTGGTGCGTGATGGGCGCGTATTTGTTTGAATATGATTCCGTTACACGTTATGCAATGCGTGACCGCCGCCGGCATTCCGCTGCGCGTCACCGAGCGCGGCATGGAATGCAGAGTGCCATAGAATTCTGAACCGGCGGCTTACAGCTTCCGGATGACGTTGAGGCCGTCGCGGATCGGCAGGAGGACGGATTCGACCCGTGTGTCGGAAACGACGAGGTCATTGAAGGCGATGATGCCTTGGGTCTGCCTGTCGTGCGGAACTGGATTCTGCCAGAGCTTCCCGTCCCAAAGAACGTCATCGGCCAGAATCAGGCCGCCGGGACGCACCTTGTCGATGACCAGATTGTAGTAGGTGACATATTCCCGCTTGTTGGCATCCATATAGACGAGGTCGTAGGGACCGGAGAGAGCGGAAAGTGTCTGACAGGCATCCCCGATGTGCAGGGTGATCCTGTCGGACACTCCGGCTCTCCGCCATCCTTCGCGGATCAGGTCTTCCAGCTCGTCGTTTATCTCCAGCGTGTCGATGTGCCCGCCTTCAGGCAGCCCGTAGGCCAGACAGGTGGCTGAGTATCCCGTAAACGTCCCAATCTCAAGGATTTTCGAAGCGCCTGAGATTTCGGTCAGCATTGTCAGCAGCCTGCCCTGTACGGCACCGGAGAGCATCCTCGGGTAGTTGGTGCGGATGTTCGTCTGCTTCTCGATCCAGTCCAAGGCCCCGCTCTGTGGCGAGGAGTGCTCTCTGAGATATCTTTCCGCCGGAGATTCCATGATTTATTCGCTTACTGTGTCAAGGTAGAGGGCGAAGCCGTTGAGTACCGGACAGGCGTAGGCCCCCGTGATGTTCACCCTTACTTTGGAAGCTGTTGTGTTTTCCGTCAGGACTATCCTCTTGTAGCCGATGGTGGTTTCAGAGGCGATCCGAGTCCAGCCGCCGTCGGCGGTCTGCGCTTCCACGTTGAAGGATTTTATCCTCTGGCCAAGAGGAACATATTCCTGAAGCACGACTCTGTTGAAGGTCTTTTCGCCGCCCAGGTCGATGGTGAGGGAAGCCTCCGTGATGCCGTCAGGAGCGGCCCAGTAGGAGTCATATTCATCATTCAGGATGTTCTGCGCCTTGAAGTTCCGGCCTCGGGTGACGTTCGCCTCAGCCTTCGAGCCTTCCGCAAGGTCGCTCTCGAAAATCTTGTCGAGGGCGGCGCGGAACTCCATCAGCCTCAGCGAGTCGACGGAGTTCAGGCGGCCGGTGGTGTCAGGCGGCACGTTGAGGAGCAGAAGCGAGTTGCGTCCTACGGTCTCGTAGTAGATCTTGAGGAGTTCGCCGACTGTCTTGACCTGATCGTTTTCGCTTTCTCTCCAGAACCAGCCCGGACGGATGGACACGTCGGATTCGGAAGGAATCCAGCAGGCGCCGTTGACGTTGCCGATGTTCAGGGTGTCCCTTGCGGGTGCGGCCGCTCCGGCGGCGTAGCCTTCGACGTCAAGCTTGCTCCAGCTCGTCCTTCCGGCGCAGCCTCTTTCGTTGCCGACCCAGCGGCATCCAGGACCCACGTCACTGAATATCACCGCGTCCGGCTGCAGTTTCCTGACCGTGCCGTTGAAGAGGGCCCAGTCGTATTCCTGCTTCTTGCCGTCAGGACCTTCACCGTTCGCGCCGTCGAACCACTGCTCGAAGACAGGACCGTAATTTCCGAGGGCGCTTTCCAATGTCTTGACAAACACATTGTTGTACTCGGGTGAGCCATAGTTCGGATCGTTCCTGTCCCACGGAGAGAGGTAGACTCCGAACTTGAGGCCGTCTTTGGCGCAGGCTTCGGAAAGCTCCTTCAGGACATCTCCCTTGCCGTCCTTCCACGGACTTTTGGCCACCGTGTGGCCGCTCACAGGATTAGGCCAGAGGCAGAATCCGTCGTGGTGCTTGCCGGTGATGATGATGCCCTTGAATCCTGCAGCCTTGGCTATTCCGGTCCATTGGCTGCAGTCCAGCGCCGTAGGGTTGAAGATATCCTCGGCTTCGTTGCCGAGCCCCCATTCCCTGCCGGTGAAAGTGTTCGGCCCGAAATGAGCGAACATATTCATTTCCATCTTCTGCCATTCGACCTGCTGCTCCGAAGGGACGGCTCCGTACGGCTCCGGAGGCAGCGAAGTGCCGCTGTTGCAGGCTGCTGCGGCCGCGATGACTGCCAGCGCCGCTGCTGATAGTGTTTTGTGGTTCATTGTATCTGTGGTTTAAAGGTGTTGCTAGAGGAAGATCAGCGAGGAGGTCCTTTCGGGAGTGAATATGCTTCCGGCGGCATCCCTGACCTCTTCCGAAGTCACAGCCTCGATGGCTTCGCGATTCTGCCTGTCAGTGAATATGGTTCCGTAGGAGACGAGGCTCTTGCCCATCGAGAGGCACTGCGTCTCCCCGTTGTCGGAGCTGATGGCGAGCTGGCCCAGAAGCTGTTTCTTGGCAGCCTTCAGCTTCGGCTCCGAGAGTCTGTCTTCCTGCAGTTTCCGGATTACTTTCCGGGCGGCCTCAAGGCAGCGCTCCAAGTTGCCCCGTTCGCAGCCGAGGGAGACGGTGAGGATTCCTGTTTCAGTGTACTGGGTGTAGGAAGTCTCCACTCCGTAAACCCAGCCGTTCTTTTCGCGCAGAAGATTGTTCAGCAGCGAGTTGGAAGCCGGCCCGCCGAGGATGTTGCTCATAAGGATGGTCGAGAACCGCGCTTTCCCGCCGTAGAGCGAAGGGGCGAAGCCGCCGAGTACGGCGTTGACCTCGTGGTTCCGTTTGTCGACCGTCCTGTTGAAGGGCTCACAGTCTCCTATCGGGCGCACGGTCCTTTCCGCAGATTTGGCCGGCCTGCCGTCAAGACGTTTCGCCGCAAGCTTCAGGATTGCTTCCTCCATCTTCTTCTCGTCCACGTCGGCCACCACCGCAAGCGCCATGTTCTCCGGCACGAATCTCTCCTTGATGAAATCCCTCAGCTCCTTGCCGGTGATTTTCCTGACGCTGGCCGCCGTGCCCAGAATCGGTCTGCCCAGCGGATGGTCTCCGAAAAGGGCCTCCTCGAACTTGTCGTAGACATCGTCGGCGGGGGAGTCCTTGTAGGAATTGATCTCATCGATCACCACGCCTTTCTCGATGGCGATTTCGTCTTCCGGAAAGGTCGGGCAGGTCGCCAGTTCGATGAGCAGGTCGGCTGCCTTGCCGAGGTCTTCCTTCAGGACCGTCGAATGGATGACGATCTCCTCCTTGCCGGTGAAGGCGTTCAGCTCTCCTCCGAGCTTGTCTAGACAACTGCTTATGACGCGGGCGCTTCTGCGTTCCGTGCCTTTGAATATCGTGTGTTCCGTGAAGTGCGCTATCCCGCTGTGGAAGTCACCTTCGTCCCGGGTCCCGCACTTTATCGTCAGCGAGCAGTAGCCCACTGCGCTGCCGCCTCTCCTGACGGCGTACTGCAGCCCGCAGGCTGCCTTGCCGATGATCATTACTTTCTCAATTGCTCGATGGCCTTCAGGTCTGAGGCGAGAAAGCCCTTGCCGCTGCGGGCCGAAATCCTGTGCTTCTTGAAATAGTACAGTTCGTGCGTGTCCGAACCGATCAGCATCTTGTAGCAGACGGAGCCGTTGACCGGCTCGGACGGTGCCACCACATAGCTTACGACCGTGTTGTAGGTGCTCTCTGAGAAGACTCCGTCAACTTCCTCTTCGTCTTCCTCGATGAGGATGTCTTCGTCGAGCGAACGCTTTGTCTGCTCGTCCACCTGCGGAGAAAGATCCTCTTCCCAGAAGTATATTCTCTTTATCTTCAGTTTCTTCGAGTCCTTCGCTCCGAGAGTGGCGTATGCTTTCATCTCGGTTTCCGTCAGTCCGGACGTGTGCTCCTGGATGATTTTCAGGAAAGCCGGCAGCAGCACGAACTCCCTGCCCGACGGCTCGTCGCAGGGACGCAGAGGGAAGGACACGACCTCGAACATGTCACCGACCGACTTGTCGGCTCCTTCGCCGCCCTTGACCAGGGTCAGCATATCGATTCCCGGCTCGGACTCCCTGCGGAACTGTCCCTTGACCACCATCAGGAAATAGTAGGATGCGTCGCTCTTGAACTTGTCGAACTCGGCCGCAGTGCAGAATTCGTATGGAGAAATGGTCCAGGAGGAGGCCACGCTTTCCTTCAGAGCCTCGTCCAGGAACTCGTCTCCGGACAGTACGACTTTAGTGGTTTTTGAAGTGAAGTCCTTGAGTTTTTCCCGCCTTGTCGTGATCTGTGCCTGGCCGAACACATCCGTGGCCAGCAGGAGACCGGCCATAATGCCGGCGAGGGTAAGTAAATATCTTTTCATACTACAAAAATAAAGAATATTGTTCAATAATGACTAAATTTGTACATTATGTCGGAGTACATCGTATCAGCAAGAAAGTATCGTCCCGATTCCTTCGAGACGCTCATAGGGCAGGACAACATAGCCAGGACACTGAAGAATTCAATCGTCAGGGGCCACCTGGCGCACGCTTATCTCTTCTGCGGGCCGCGCGGAGTGGGCAAGACTACGACCGCCAGGATATTCGCGAAGTCCATCAACTGTTCCAACCCGTCTCCGGAAATGGATCCTTGCGGCGAGTGCGAATCCTGCCGCTCGTTCCAGGAAGGCCGGTCCTACTGCATCCACGAACTCGACGCCGCCTCCAACAACGGAGTGGACGACATCAAGAACCTGATGGACAAGGTGCAGATTCCGCCTCAGGTCGGAAAGTACAGCGTGTACATCATCGATGAGGTGCATATGCTCTCGACGGCGGCGTTCAACGCGTTCCTCAAGACGCTGGAGGAGCCGCCGGCACACGCGATCTTCATCCTCGCCACCACCGAGAAGCACAAGATTCTGCCGACCATCCTGTCACGCTGCCAGACTTACGACTTCAACAGGATTTCAGTTCCGGACATCGTGTCCAACCTGCGGATGATAGCGGGAAAGGAAGGCGTGAACATCGACGATGAATCCCTGCATGTGATCGCCCAGAAGGCCGACGGTGCGATGCGCGATGCCTTGACGATCTTCGACCAGACGGTGGCGTTCTGCGGGACCGATGTCAAGTACGAGGCGGTCCTGAAGAATCTCAACGTGCTGGATTATGAATATTCCTTCTCGCTTGTCGATTCATTCCTCGCCGGAGACTATGGCTCGGCGCTCCTGAAATTCGACGAAATCCTTTCCAAGGGCTTCAACGCTTTGCATTTCTGCGCTTCGCTGAGTTCGCATTTCAGGGATCTGATGGTGACGAAGAACGGCGGACTCGATGCATTGCTTGAACTGCCGGACTCTCTGAAGAAGAGATATGCCGAGCAGGCTTCAAGATGCTCGCTGAAATTCCTTTACGATGCGCTTTCCATAACCGTTTCCTGTGAAGCGGGCTACAAACAGGCCGTCAATCCGAGACTGCACATAGAGTTCGCGCTGATGAAGCTGAGTTTCCTGGCCAAGGCGCCGGCTGCTGTCCCTGCGGCTGTGCCGCCGGTTTCCGCCGTCACTCCTGCATCGGCTCCTCAGCCTGCCGTGACAGCTGAACAGCCTGCGGCTGCCCCTAAGCCGGACGTTGCACCTGTCGCTGCCCAGTCTACGGTGGCGGCTCCGTCCGAGACTCCGGTTTCTGCGTCGGCACCGGCCGGCGAGCCTGCCGGACAGCAGCCGAGAGCGCGAAGGAAACCGGCAAAGACCGGAGCCTCGCTTTCGCTCAATTCCCTGCTGGAGGAAGACAAGGCTGCGGAAGTCGTGAAGGAAGAACCCAAGGTCACAGAGGGCATCCCTGACGATGACGCTGTTCTTGCGGCCTGGAAGACTGTGCCGGATGAATATTCATCAAGCCCGCGTCTTGCCAACACTCTGCGGAACGCCCAGGTCAGCGTCGCTATGAAGGAAGGCTTCAAGGAACTGACGTTCAAGGTCAGCAACGCCTCACAGGAGAAATGGATCCGCGAGAACAGGCTGTTGGCGCTTGAAGGCAACCTTCAGAAGAAGGTGGGCTCGTCAAGGCTCAGGCTTGAAGTGGGAGTCATACCTGTCGAGGATAAGGGGACTCAGCCTTACACGGACCAGGAAAAGGCCACCGTGCTGATGGGTAGGAATGGCGAAGTGCAGAATCTCGTCAAGGACTTCGGACTTGAGACAAGATAAATGGTCATTCGGGTAATTGTATATTGGTAACTATTTGACAGTATGAAACTTCATTGCGAGAATCTCGTCAAGAAATACGGCATCAGAACCGTCGTCAAAGGCGTTTCGATGGAGATCAACCAGGGAGAGATCGTCGGCTTCCTCGGCCCTAACGGGGCGGGAAAGACCACCAGTTTCTATATGATCACCGGCCAGATCGTGCCGAACGGGGGAAGAGTCTTCCTTGATGATGAAGACATCACGGAACTGCCTATGTACAAGAGGGCGCAGAAGGGTATCGGCTACCTGCCGCAGGAAGCCTCGGTGTTCCGCAAGATGTCGGTTGAGGACAACATAATGTCCGTGATGGAGATGTCCGACATGCCGAAGGCTGAGAGGCAGGAAAGGCTTGAGGACCTCATCAACGAGTTCAATCTTTCCAAGGTGCGCAAGAGCCTCGGAATCCAGCTTTCCGGAGGTGAGAGAAGGCGCTGCGAGATCGCCCGAGCCCTGGCCATCGACCCTAAGTTCATCCTTCTGGACGAACCGTTCGCCGGAGTTGACCCTATCGCCGTCGAGGACATCCAGTTCATCATCGCCAAACTCAAGTACAAGGACATCGGGGTCATCATCACCGACCACAATGTGGGTGAGACCCTCGCGATCACCGACCGCGCCTACCTGCTTTATGAGGGAACGATCCTCCAGCAGGGCACGCCGGAGTCCCTCGCCGCCGACGAGGATGTCCGTACCAAGTACCTCGGTTCGGGCTTCATTCTGAAGAAGTCGGTGTCGGTTGAGAGGGCGAAGACGGAACACGCCGCCCTGGAAGCCGCCAAGGCTGCCGCCGCTCACGGAGGTGAGTCCGCTGTGGAAGGCGGTGAGAAGGTTTCGGAAGAAGAAGCCTGAAAAGAAAACTGACAGTAACATTAAACCACATTCCGCCCGCCTGACTTCCTGGTCCGGCCGGGCGGTGGAGCAGAATAAAGATGACACCGGAACAAAAGAAAAAATTCAACTATTGGCAGTGGCGCACCATCATCGGAGCGATGGTCACCTACTCGGTCTTTTATCTTGTAAGAAAGAATTTCTCGTTCGCCATCCCGGGTCTGACCGTGGAATATGGCATCACCAAGGCGACTTTCGGAGCGATCCTCGCCATAGCGAGCTTCGTCTATGGAGTCTCCAAACTGGTCAACGGCTTTCTGGCGGACCGCCTCAATGGCCGCTGGCATCTGGTCACTGGCCTGTCTGTCAGCGCGTTCGTGAATATCCTGTTCGGAGCCGGAGCTATGATCTGCGCCTATTTCACAGGCTCAAGCTACGGCCCGAAGTTCGTCCACTGGTTCGTGATCCTCTTCGCGGTGCTGTACGTGATCAACAATGTGTTCCAGGGCTGCGGCTTTCCTCCGTGCAACCGGTTGATCACCCACTGGGCGCCGCCGAGCGAGCTGGCGACCAAGATGTCGATCTGGAACACCTCCCATTCTGTAGGAGCATTCCTCGTGGCCGTGCTTTGCGGCTACATTATGGGACATACGGGAACGGACATGAGCGCCGACCCGGAGATGAGGGCTCGCGTCGTTGAGAACACCGCCAACATCACGTCATCTATGGACCCGGCGGCGGCCCAGGCCTATGTCGAATCTTCGCTGCAGCACATCGGTTCCTGGCAGTGGGCCTTCTGGATTCCTGCGGCCATAGCCGTGCTCGGAGTCATATTCACAATCATCGTCCTGAGGGACACGCCTCGGTCGGTGGGTCTTCCTGAACTGGAAGGCACGAAGGTGGCTGAGAAGCACGATGCCGCCGAAAGGAAGGAGTTCAGGCAGTTCATCATCGACAAGGTGCTGAAGAACAAGGTTCTGTGGGTGCTGACCCTGTCGGATTTCTTTGTCTACATCGTGCGTATGGCGGTGCTTGACTGGGGGCCTTCCTTCCTGCAGGAAAGCCGCGGACTGTCGCCGGCTCTGTCGGCCTGGACGGTCGCCATCTTCGAGGCGTTCGGTGTCGTCGGAATGCTTGTGGCCGGAATAGCGTCCGACAAGCTCTTCCACAGCCGCGCGCAGCGTACCTGCGCCCTGTGTATGGTAGGTGTGGTCGTCTTCCTGACAGTCTTCTGCCTGCTTCCTGCTTCGACAAATCCTGTCATCCTGATGCTTGTGCTGGCCTGCATAGGATTCTTCCTCTACGGACCTCAGGCTCTGATCGGTGTTGTGGCCTCTAACCAGGTCACCCGCAGGGGGGCTTCTTCAGCCAACGGCATCATCGGTTTCGTGGCCTACCTCGCCCCTATTGTCTCGGGCTTTGTCTTCGGTCACATCGCCGACAATCCTAAGTTCGGCTGGGAGGGAGTCTTCAGGATCATGATCTTCGTCTCGATCCTCGGTCTGCTGACCCTCCTCTCCCTCTGGAACAAGAAATCCGACGGCTATTCAACGCAAGATTCTGAAAAATAAAATAAAAGGTAAATGGTTATGAAAACAGCGATACAGTTCGGAGCCGGCAACATCGGCCGCGGTTTTATCGGAGCCGTGCTTTCCAAATCCGGTTACAAGGTCATTTTCGCGGATGTCAACAAAGAGATAGTTGACAGGATCAACGCTGACGGACAGTACACCGTCCACATCAGGGACATCGAAAGCGAGGACATCCTCATCACAGGCGTGTCCGCAGTCGATTCATCCACCGATGCGGTTGTAGAGAAAATCAAGGAGGCCGACCTCATCACCACGGCCGTGGGACTGAGAATCCTCCAGTTCATCGCCCCGGCGATCGCGAAGGGCATCATCGCCCGCCGCGACTGCGGCATCGAGGCTCCTCTGAACCTCATTGCCTGCGAGAACGGCCTGATGGCGACTTCCCGCCTGAAGGAGGCCGTCTTCACCCATCTTGACGACGAGCAGAAGGCTTGGTGCGAAGGACACGTGGGCTTCCCTGACTGCTCAGTGGACCGCATTGTGCCTCCTGTGCGCAGCGAGAATCCTATCGATGTCGCCGTGGAGCGCTTCTACGAGTGGAACGTCGAGGAAAAAGCCTTCGTCGGCCCGGCTCCAGAAGTGGAGGGAATGAATATGGCCCATAACCTTCTGGCCTACATCGAGCGTAAGCTCTTCACTCTGAACACCGGCCACGCCATCACGGCCTACATCGGCAAGATGAAGGGCCAGTCGACCATCACGGACAGCATCGCCGTTCCGGAGATCTACGAGACCGTGCTTGCGGCGATGCGTCAGAGCGGCGAGGCTCTCGTCAGGCAGTTCGGCCTTGACAAAGAGGCTCATTTCAAGTACATCGACAAGATCATCAAGCGTTTCCGCAATCCGTACCTTCAGGACGACGTGAACCGTGTCGGCCGCGATCCGATGCGCAAGCTCTCAGCGGATGACAGGCTCGTCAAGCCGGCGATGACCGCGAGGAGTTTCGGCCTGCCTTACGACAAGATCCTGCTCGGAGTCGGAGCCGCCCTGCATTTCGACAATCCTGAGGACCCTCAGAGCGTCAGCATGATGGAACTCATCAAGTCCAAGGGACTTGCGGCGGCCGTGGCCGAGATCACCGGCATCGCCGTCGACGATCCGATGAACGCCGAGATCGTGGCGGCCTACAAGCAGGTTGAATCAATCTAACTAAATGCCGGTCCGATGAAGCGTCTTCTGTCTTTCCTTCTGTCCGCCTTCCTGGCCGTGGCGGCGACCGCCCAGGTCAAGGTCAACTGCGGACCTTATCTCCAAAATGTGACCGATGACAGTTTCACTGTTGTCTGGACGACCGACGGACCGGCCGTGGGCTGGATCGAGGTGGCTCCGGACGACGGCACGAACTTCTACAATGTAGAAAGGCCAAAGTATCAGGATGCCAGGGGAATGGGCCGCAAACCCATCGACACCTTCCATAAGGTCACGGTCAAGGGTCTGAAGCCAGGCACTACCTACAGGTACAGGGTGATGTGCCGCGGCGTCATCTCGCAGGAGAACCGCGCGAGGATTATCTACGACGAGGGCTATGGCCTCGACCTCAAGAAGCGGCCTACCAAAGTGACCACCAAGGCTCTTGAATATGACAGCGTCAAATTCGGCGTTGTCAACGATATGCACGAGGGGGATTCTCTGGTGCAGGTGCTTTTCAAGGATGCGAAAGGGAAGTACGACTTCGTCTGCTTCAACGGCGACATGACCTCGGCCGTGGACAGCGTGGCCGAGATCCGGATCCACTACATGAAGTCGGCCTCGAAACTCTTCGCTTCGGACACGCCTCTCTACCTTTGCAGGGGCAATCACGAATATCGCGGCAACGATGCCGTCAAGTACCTTGACTATCTTGAGACTTCGACCGGAAAGACTTACTACACTGTGTCTTACGGGAAGTATTTCTTCCTGTTCCTGGACTCCGGCGAGGACAAGGCTGACAGCGACATCCGCAATCTGGACATAATGGTGACTGAGGACTATGTGGCCGAGGAGGCCGAATGGCTGAAGGGTGTGGTCGAAAGCGAGGAGTACAAGAACGCCTCGAAGAGGATCGTCTTCTGCCATATTCCTCCTTATGCAGATGGATGGCACGGTAACGTGATGGCCAGCAAGTTCGTGCAGATTCTGAACGGCACGGGAGTGGACCTGATGCTCTGCGCCCATATTCATAAATACAGATTCCACGAGGCCGGCACGATAGGGGCTGATTTCCCGGTGCTTTGCAACGCCAACCGCCAGCGTATCGACGCTGTGGTGGACTCGCGCGGCATCCGCCTCGACATCTTCGACGCTTCGGGCATCAAACTCCACAGCCACAAGTTCTGATTTTCCCGTCCGTCCGGTCCAAGACGGTCCAAAGGTTTGACACACAAAAAATCCGCCGCAAGACCGCGGCGGATTTCTTGTTTTCTGCAGACACGGTGATGACCTTTCCCCGTTACGAGGCGGCCGCATACGATGAGGTTCTCGCCGGCATCGGCCAAGATCAGCTTCGCCTTGTGGGGTCCGGACCTCTTCTACGGCCGACAAAAAATGATTATCCGCACTTTTACCCAAGTTTTGCGGGGTCAGTCACTCAACTCCGTCTATGTTGAAAACTCTAAAGATGGCATTATCGTTATATATGACGATTAAAAGGACGGTCTCCTGACTCAGGTCGGTGGCATTGGCAACTGTCTCGGCCGCGACACCGGCACGAAGAAAGTTAACTGTATTTGAAAATCTTTCCCTCTTCGCTGCCTTTACGCTAACCTTTCTCTCTGCCTTCCTGCCGTGCGTAGTTGATGGAGTTGATCCTGTCCCGTTCCATCATATCCTTGTCGCAGTTTATAGTTTTGCCACTTCGTCCAATGAGAGACCGGTGCATACTGAGATAGTTCCGGCATCAACACCCTTGGCCTTGAGGGCCGAGGCTATTTCGCGCTGCTTTTTTAGCTCACCTTCCTGCAGACCTTCCTCCCTGCCTTTCCGCTCACCTTCTTTCAGGCCTTTCTGTAAGCCTTTCTGTAGGCCCGCCTGTTCTCCTTCCTGCCGTGCGTAGTTGATGGAGTTGATCCTGTCACGTTCCGTCATCATATCTTTGTCGTACTTTATGGTTTCCTGGGGTGTGAAGTTTGACACCGCAGATGCCTCGAAATAAGCCTCGTAGGCCTTGTCGCCCTCGGCCCAGTCCGGCATCCCGTCCATCTCCTTCGACCCCGTCAGCAAATATAGCCAATAATCAGTCTCATTGGTGATTTTCCCGGAAGATTTTCTGAATATCCTCGCGAATTCCTTGAGGTCAAAAAAGTGATATTCAGGGCTGGACGGCAGTTTATTTTTGCATTCCATCTCTATCGTGCGATAGTGGAGATGGTACTGTCCGCTGATCTCGGTGATGGCCTCGGCGTTGAAGTTAAGGAAGGCGATGGCGTAGGTGGAGCGCAGGTTATATTCCTGAATTCCGACCTCGCCATCGAGGTGAGCGATCACTTTCGAGGTGTAGTAGACCATCCTCTGCAGAAAGGTCGGCTGTTTGGCGTTCTGCATCTCGACGATGTAGCGGTTGCCGTTCCTGTCGGCAGCAAGCACGTCGATGATACAGTTCTTGTCATCGGCGTTCTCACGCCCGAGTTCGGTGTTCAGGAACTCCACATCGACGATGTTGACCCCCTCGATGATGCTGTTCAGCAGCCCGATGGTGGCCGCCTTGTACTTCTCCGTGCCGAAAATCCGCTTGAAAGCGAAGTCCACCGTGGGATCGGCGTAAACTCTTGTCTTTTTCATAATCAATAATTTAAGTCTATATTTATATTTATATTTAAGGACATCCATCGTAGACATCGCCCGTCCGGCCGAGACTGACCGACATCTTCGATGAATATCCTGACGCAAAGGTACGCCGGGCTATCCGTGGAATGAAGTGTTCCACGGTTAAGTTGAAAAACCGGTCTCTCAGGCCTCTGGGAGGGCATATTCAAGGACGGCGGGGTCAGGATTTTTATGCGAAATTCCGCCGATTGAGGAGGGGCCGCCGACTACCTTGTTGAAATCCTGCGAGTTAAGCCTCATAAAAAAGATTATCCGTGGAACTGCTCTGACAGACAAGGGGCAGGGATGGACGAGGCGTAACGCCAAAGTCACTCACTGAGGTTCAAGACATATATGTATGATAGTTGTGCGAAACGAAGCGTAAAGCCGAAAGTCATTCCGGGCGGTACTCGGCATATATGATAGTTGTGCAGAACGAAACTAAAAGTCGTAGTCCGTGGCAGATAAGAGGCTGACAATCAACGAAAAGAGCATATGTCTGGTCGTGATTTCGATACCAGACATATGCTCTTCTGTATCATTATCAAAGAGTTATCTGCCACGGCCGGCGGTTCGGTCGGAAGTCAGCTGACAGATTTTATCGGATATTCAGAAAACGGCTACTTGATGCCGTACTTCCTGAATATCTTCTTCAAAGGCTTCATGATTGACTTGGCCCAGAGGGTGTAGCCGTAGTCGGACGGATGGATGCCGTCCACGGTGGCCTCGTGGTCATCAGACGTGGCGCAGGTCGTGGTGATGTAGTAGACGTTGTCGTATTTTTTCACGGCGATCTTCATCAGGCTGTCGGCCATGGCGATCTTCTCGCTCTCGTTGCGGTCACGGTCCGTGTTGTAGTTGCGGTACTCGCGGTAGATCGTACGCTGGAAGATGAGCGGGATGTCAGGATGGGCTTTCTGGATCTTCTCGATGAACGGGAACAACCTCTCCTCGATCTGGTCGGCCTCCGGATTGGAGAATCCATCGAAGACAAGGGCGTCCACATCGGCGGCGCAAAGAACATCGGCGAAGTAAGGCTGGAGTTTGCTGTTGCCCGAGCAGCCGAGGCTGAGGAACTGAAGGCCGGTCATACGGCTGAGCTGCGCAGGGTAAGGCATACCGGACCTTGAGGTGCTGGTGCCGTGCGTGAAGCTTGATCCGAAGATGCCGATCCTGTGGCGGAACGGATTCTCGATGGCCTCGATGGTCGAGCCTTCCTCGACACCAATCTTGACGGAAGCCTCCTCGCTGAAGGTAGGCAGGTAGAGAAGGCACTCGTGCATAGTGCCGTCCATATAGTTGACCAGGGTGACGCTGTCGCCCGGCTTCTTGTCTGGAGCTACAGCCGAGGCCGCCCAGAGCCACTTGCCGTCCTTGCGGATGTAGAGGTCGTAGCCGCGGGCGGAGAGTCCGCCGGTGTTGACAGGGAAGGAGCGGTCGACATATTCAGTCTTGATCTTGATGGACTTGGAGTCGGTCTTGAAGGCGACGGAAAGTCCGGACGACATCCTGACCTGCTTGTTCTCGCTCTTGGTGAAGCCTTTGAACTTCACCGTGTCGACCCTGTGGTAAGGGTTAGGGGTGTCGGTCATCAGTTTGCCCACCATCGTGAGGTCGGAGGCCTCGGTGTAGGCGTAGTTGACTTTTGTCTGAGCGGAGGCCGTGATTGCCAGAGCCAGCGCCAGAGCGGTTAAAATAAACTTTTTCATTTTTTTGAATATTCACGAATATATTCATAAAAAGGAGGGTGATGGAAGCTTCTATGGAAGTCCGTCACCCTCGCTGTTATTGAAAGAGGCCGGTCCGGTAGCCGTGCCGGCCTCTGATGGATTATTCGCCGAAGATGACGTTGGCGGCGTTCAAAGTACCCTTCGCGGCAGTGGTGATCTTGCCGTCAGCGCTTCTCGTGCCGTCGCTTGAGATGTACTTGGACAGATTGTCAGCCGTGATGGCTGTGCCGTTGACCGAACCTTTGACCTTGATAGGAGCTTCGGCAGTTCCGAGGGTGATGGTCACTTTCATGGTCTTGGCTGTTCCGACAACCATACCGACAAGGTTCGCTGACTGGCCGCTGACCGCGCAGTTGACGGTGCAGCCGCTCCAGGTCTGAGTCGTATTGCCGGCCTGTCCGCCGATGCCGCCCATGGCGAAGGCGGCGGTCGCGGTGCTGGTCATCTTGCCGAGGCTCTTGCAGTTGGTGATCGTGTGGTATGCCTGGGTAGGGTAGCCTACCAGTCCGCCGACAGCGCCTGAAGCAGTGATGTTCTCAACGACAATCTCACCTTCGTTCGAGCAGTTGTCAAGTGTGGCGGCACCGCCGGAGATTCCGCCCATGCGGCATCCGCCGGCACCCTTCTTCACGAGCTTGCCGTAGTTGGTGCTGTTCGTGATCTTCTGAAGAGTGAAGCCAGAGCCTGATTCTATCGTAGCCTGTCCTGCGATACCTCCGAGGTAGTTGTTGACGCTGTTCTCGGCGATGAGGGTGCAGGTGCCGTAGTTCTTGCAGTTGTCCACAAGGGCTCCGTCAACGGTCTTCACGTCACCGTTACGTCCGCCGACGATTCCGCCGACCCAGACCTGCTTGGCGGCGCTCTTGGCCGCGTCTGTGAAGTCTGCCGTCACGGCTCCCTTGTTGACGCAGTCCTTGATGACGGCGTCCTCAGGAGTTCCGACAAGACCTCCTATGTAGTGGCGGGCGACAATCTTGGCAGGGTTCGTACCCTTGACATTGACGGCGCCTTCGTTGCGGCAGTTGTCGACAGTCGCGCTGACAACCACACCGACAAGACCTCCTGCGACGGAGAACGGCTTCCTGTTGAATCCGTCAACGGCGACGTGCGCCGTGCCTGCGTGTGTCACGCTGATTGTTCCGTAGTTGACGTTGCCGGAGAACTTGCCGCCTTCCTGGTAGGCCACGAGACCGGCGACCACAGGGGCTCCGACCACTCCGGTCGAACTGAACGAAACGGCCGCCTTGTTGGTGCATCCGGTGATCTCACCGCTTGAAAGCAGGGCGAGGGCGGCGAGAGCGTGGCCAGTGGCGGACTCTTCGCCCAAAGTCCAGGTGACGCTTCCGTCAACCGTGAGGTTCTTCACGACACCTGTCAGCTTGTTGATAAGGGCTGTCTTGGTGGCGATCTTCAGAGTCTTCCCGTTACCGTCGAGAGTTCCGGCGAATGTAGGGATGATGCTGATCTCCATTCCGGAGATGTCGATGTTGTTTCCGAGGGTGACCACGTTGCCTGCGGCGGCATATTCAGCGCCGGTGTTGACCCAGGATGCGAAGGTCTCCGCGTCGTTGATGGTCAGAGGGTAGTCCCAGCTGATTTCCGGAGTCGTGAGGGTGACAGGCGCGCAGAATTCAGACTGCCTGTTGCCGCGGACTGAAGCCACGCGGAAGTCGTAGGCTGTGTTGTCCTTGAGCCCCTTGATCTCGAGGCTGGTGCCTTCGGCCTTGGCCTCGGTCCACTCTGAGTCAGCGCTCTTCTTGTAGTTCACGATGTAGCTTGTCGCGTTCTCGGCGGCACCCCAGGCAAGAACCACGCTCGTGGCCTTGACGTCGGTGGCGGCCGCGTCGATGACAGGCACGGCAGGGATGACGACGGCTGTGGTGAATTCAAGGAAGAACGGAGTCTCTGACTCGTACTCTCCGGCGAGGGCGGTCACCTTGATGATGTAGTCGGCGCCCATCTCGAGACCGGTGAGCTCGAATGAAGGCTTGGTGTTCTCGATGTATGAATATTCCTTTTCACCGCTCTTCTTGTAGCCGAGCTTGTAGCTCTGGGCCTGGTCCTGGGCCTCGAACTCGAAGGTGGCGCTGATGTCGTGGATCTCCTTGCTCTTGAGGACAGGGGTCTCGAGGGTAGGCACGCCGTAGGACTCGACCTTGACCTTGACGTCGCTCAGCAGCCAGCGTTGGTTGCCGGTCTTGCCGTCAGGACGGATGGCTCCGATGCCGATACGTGTGCCAGGGGCGACGTTGCGGAGGGTCACGCTCTTGGTCTCCCAGGCCGGTTCGGTGAGGCCTGTGGCAGGGCGGTCAAGCACGGCGACCTCCTTGATGGTGGCTCCGGTGAGAGTTCCGTAACTTGTGGACATCGTCTTGTTGGCGGTTCCGCCGGTGGCCGTGTAGATGGCGATCGACTGGAAGTCGGCTGAACTTGCCTCCTTGATGGCACCCTTCTCCCACATTGAAGAAGCCGTGAATGAAAGCGTCACGGTGGCGAGACCTTCAAGGTTGGTCAGTTCAGGAGTGAACAGCTGAGGGATTCCGGAGGAAGCTCCCATCTGGAACATACCGGTGCGGATGCAGCAGTCTCCGACCACCGCGGATCCGGTGCCGTTCTGTGGACCGTGAACCACGGCCCAGTCCTTGAATCTGGACGCCGCGACAGCGCCTGTGCTGCCGAGGGTGTTGAAGAATCCGTGGTTGCCGTCGCTCCATACGAGGCTGGCGGAGTCCCATTTACCTTCCGTAGGGTAGACATAGCCGTTCTTGGCGTTGCTCGGGTTCGGTGAGTAGTTGACGGCATAGCCTCCGTAGTAGAGTTCGCTGAAGTTCTCGGCGAGGGCATATTCACCGGCCTTCACCTTGGTGTCGCCGACCATCACGATGTCGTAGCTGGCCGTCTTGGCCTCAAGCGCGTCGGAAAGCAGACCGGTGTTGGTGTCCTGGCAGGTGAACCAGTAGCTGGTTTCAGGCTCCAGGTTGGAGAACACGATGGTAGGCTGTCTGCCTGAGATCTCATATTTGCTGATGGTCCATCCGTAGACAAGTGCCGTGCAGCCCGCGTTCTTGTACAGGGCCACCTTGACAGGGATGGCGGCGTCTTTGGCGATGTTGCCGAAGCCGTACTCGGTCCACTGGAACACCAGCTGTCCTGAAGTCTTCGAGTCGAGCTTTACGGTCGGAGGCACTCCGTTGATGAACACGATGCCCTTGCCGCACTGGATGACGCTTGACTTGATGGTCTCGCCTTCGTCGTTGACAACATCGTCCTCCGCCATTGTCCAGTCGGAGACGTAGGCGGCCTGTGTGCCGTTGTCATATTCAGCGAGCATCTTCACCTGGTAGAGTTTGCCCGAGTGGAGTCCCTCGAAGGTGTGTGTGTAGGTGGTCACCTTGGAAGGGTCCACAAGTATGGTGGTTATCGCGGACTGGCTGGTGTAGTCCATAAGGAGGACAAGCACCCTGCTGGCCGAGGCTACGGAAGACAGGTCCGCCGAGATGGTGAACTCGTCCTTGTCCGCAGGGCAGTCGATGTCGATCTTGTCGACCGACGCTTTGCTCGGATCTTTGATTCCGTGTCCGGTCACGAAGACGGCCGGATTGCCGTCCGGACCCTTCGCGAAGACCCAAGGGGAGAATGAAGCGCCGTAGTGGGCGCGCATCCTCGCGTATTTCTCGGTGTACTCGCTGACACCTTTGGTGAAGACCGCTCTGCCGACACCGCCGCTGACGGCGGAAGCCTTGATGGTCTGGATGTTGTCATCGTAGGTGCTGACCGCTTCGGTAGGCTCGTCGCACACCTCGATGCTGTAGGAGGTCGCGCCGGCGGCGATGGTCTCGCCAGCGTTCCAGCACAGGGCCAGAGCGTCGGAGGTGCTGTTCTCCACATCGTAGCGGAGGTCGCCAGGGGTCAGTCTTGACGCATCCTCGCCCGAGGAGATTTCGTCCTGACAGGCGGAGAAGAGAAGAGCGGCTCCTGCGAGAACCCCGACTATAAACTTTGTTGATTTCATACTAATTTGTGATTCAGCTGATTCGTTAAACGTGTGATCAAACTTGATTTTGCATGGCGGATCCGCCGTCCGAGGCGTTGGGCCGCCGTATGCAATAAAAGGACTGACAGAGATTATTCTGTAATATTCTCCGTCACGCATCAGAATGCTGAAAAAAGATCCGGATTGTCCCGGTTGCGAATCCAAGTGCAAATATAACGTTTTTCCTTGAAACGCAACTATTTTTAAAACGATTTTCCGGGGGGGGTGATTTTTTTGTGCTAATTACAATGAATATAAGTATATTTGCGTAGGTTTATGGGTATGATGACTATTCAAAAATGGTTGTCAGTGTATTCTGCGAACCGCGTAATTTGATACTAAATGTTTAATAATCAACACATTTTCCGAATGATGTAACAACAAATATCAGCCAGCATCCGAATCCCGAAGATTGTCCGGAAAGTTCCCGTGCGGATCCAAGAACAAGGCAACTTTCAATCAATTATTTGAGAGACAATTCTTTTGGGAAAAATTATGGAACATTATTTCAAGAAAATTCTGTTCGTCGTCATCGCCATCCATCTGGCGTTGCTCTCCGCCATCAACGTGTCCGCTCAGACGGCCACGGTGACGGGAGTCGTCAAGGATGCAGTGACGGGCGAACCGCTTATCGCGGCCACGGTGATGATCAAAGGGACCACCACCGGAGTCTCGACCGACGTTGATGGAAAATATTCCATCCAGGCCAAGCCTTCCGATGTCCTCATCTGCCAGATCATAGGCTACAAGGACCAGGAAGTGACCGTGGGCCAGAAAGGAAAGATCGACTTCGCTCTCGCCGAGGACACCCAGATGCTCGACGCGACGGTCGTCGTCGGTTACGGTACATTGAAGAAGACACAGCTGGTCGGTTCCGTCGAGAACCTTGACGGCGAGATGATAGCCGACCGTCCTAACGCCAACGTGACCCGTTCCCTCCAGGGCCAGATCGCCGGCTTGAACATCGTCCAGACCGACGGTAAGGCTACCCACTCGGGAAACATCTACATCCGTGGCAACGGAACCTCCTACTACACACGTAAGAACTTCAGCAGCAGCGCTTCCGGTAGTTCCCACAGCATCGGTAACGAAGGCTCGGCCCTCGTGCTGATCGACGGTGTGGAGGGAAGCCTCTCGCAGGTGAACCCTGCTGACGTCGAGACGGTGGCGGTTCTGAAGGACGCCTCCTCGGCGGCCATCTACGGAGCCAGGGCGGCCTACGGTGTGATCCTCGTGACCACCAAGAACGCCGACACCGACAAGATCACGGTTTCCTACAACGGTTCGTTCTCGCTGAACAGCAGGATTGTCAAGTGGGAGGACAACATCGTGACCGACGGTCTTGAGTGGACCGAGGCCTTCTACGAGTTCTACGGCAACGACAGCCGCGTGCCGGGATCTTCCGGCAAGGTGCCTACCACCATCAACACGCAGAACGTGGCGATGTCCGGCACGACCTACCTCGAGACCTTCAGGAAACTGAGGGAGGGCGGTTACGACTCCGTCTACGGCGGAATCGGCAGCAGCGGCCAGTACCTCTACTTCGGCAGCTACAACTGGCTGGACAACATGTACAAGGACTACACGACTTCGACCACCCACGACATCAGCGTCAGGGGAGCGACCAAGAAGCTCACCTACAACCTCACGGGACGCTACTTCGACCAGGGCGGTATCTACAAGATCGGCGACGAGAACTACAACACCTTCACCCTCCGCTCCAAAGCCAAGGTGCAGATCAACAACTGGCTCTCCCTCGACAACAACACCTCCGTGTTCCGCAGCTACTCGCACCAGCCTATGTTCACCACCGGCTCGGTGCTTCCTCACCAGATCGACCAGCACGGATCCCCTGCCCTCGTGCCTTACAATGAGGACGGATCCTGGACTCTCGCGGGCGTGAAGACCGGTTACGCTTCCTTCTTCGAGGGCAACACCGGTCAGGACGACTCCAGGATCGTGGTCAACACGACCATCGGCGCAACCATCGACATCGTCCCTAAGGTGCTGAAGATCCGCGGCGACTTCTCCTACAAGGCCACGCGCCAGTGGAAGGAGCGTTACCGCGCCCCTCTGACTTTCTACACCTCTCCTGCCGGAGCTGGTACTGAATATGTCACCCAGGCCGGCTCGTACAAGAGCCGCTGGACCTACGACACTGACTACATGTCAGCCAACGCGGTCCTCACCTGGACTCCGAAACTGAACGAGAACCACAACCTCAACGTCGTGGCCGGATGGAACCTCGAGGACTACCAGTACGACAGGTTCTACCTCCAGAGACTCGGAATGCTCATCCCTGACATGTACAAGTCCTTCGAACTCTTCGACGGCGAGATGAAGACCGAGCAGAACGACAGTTCCTACGGCATCGTCGGCTTCTTCGGCCGCGCCAACTACACCCTTCTCAACAGGTACATCTTCGAGGCTTCCGCCCGCTATGACGGATCCTCAAAGTTCCCGTCAAACTCACAGTGGGGCCTCTTCCCTTCATTCTCCCTCGGCTGGAGACTGTCGGAGGAGCCTTGGATGGCCTGGGCCAAGAACTGGATGCAGAACTTTAAGATCCGCGCCAACTACGGATCCCTCGGCAACGGTAGCATATCGCCATATTCATTCCTCGAGACGATGAGCGTCGAGAAATCCTCGATCGTCGTCGACGGAAAGTTCGTGAACTATGTCTCCGATCCGTCGCTGGTGCCTTCATCTCTCACCTGGGAGACCGTCACCACCTACGATGTGGGTCTCGACTTCGACCTCCTCAAGAGCAGGCTCTCCTTCTCGGGTGACTACTATGTCAGGAACACCACCGACCTGATCACAGCCGGCTACGAGCTGCCTCAGGTCTACGGCAACAGCGCCCCTAAGGGCAACTTCGCAGCCCTCCAGACAAAGGGCTGGGAGGTCACCCTCTCCTGGCGCGACTCCTTCAAGGTGGCCGGCAAGGACCTCAACTACAGCATCAAGGGAAGCCTCTGGGACACCAGGACCTGGGTTACTGAATATACCTCCACCTCCGGCGACATCCTTGACTACTACTCAGGCAAGGAGCTCGGAGAGATCTGGGGCTTCCGCACCGACGGCATATTCAGAACCAACGAGGAAGCCGACAACTGGGCTACGGATTCCTACCACAAGAACGGATCCAACTTCCGCGCCTATGCCGGCGACCTCAAGTTCCTCGACCTCAACGGTGACGGAAAGATCGGCTACGGCAAGGGCACCCTCGAAGACTGGGGCGACCTTGACAGGATCGGCAACGAGACCCCTCGCTACCAGTACGGTGTCAACCTCGACTTCAAGTGGAACGGCATCGGCCTCTCTCTGTTCTTCCAGGGAGTCGGCAAGCGCGACTGGTATCCTCGCTGCGAGACCGCCTTCTTCTGGGGTCAGTACAACAGGCCTTACAGCGGCTATCTGATGAAGACCCAGACCGGCGACAACTACGCCCACGTGGACTACAGCACCGAGAACTGGGTGGTCACCAACTACGACGACAACCCTTACTGGACAAGACGTGTCGGCTACTCCGCCAACCGTAACCTCGGTCCTCTGACCGTCGAGAACGACCACTATCTCCAGAACGCGGCCTACATCCGTCTGAAGAACCTCACGATCGACTACAACTTCCCTAAGAAGCTTCTTGAGAAGATCAACATCCAGGGCCTGAGAGTCTACTGCTCGATGGAGAACCTCTGGACCTGGTCACCTATCTTCAAGTACACCGACATGTTCGACCCTGAGGGAATCGCCGTGGGTGACACGGACTTCGACAGCGCCAGCAGCGCCAGCAGCTACGGCCTTTCCGGAATCGGAGACGGTATGTCCTACCCTATGCTCAAAACCTTCACTTTCGGTGTCGGTCTAACATTCTAAAAGAAGATGATGATGAAAAAGATAATTTACATACTGACAGGCACTTTGATGCTTTCCGTACTGGCGTCCTGCGAGGGATTCCTGACCAGGGAGCCGATCAACAAGTTCAGCGCCGAGACGTATTTCGCAAGCGAATCGGAACTTGAGACCTACTCGAACTCCCTGCTTCAGTACTGGCTGCCGAACTCTTCGGAGACCAACTCCGGCGACGCCTACAATGACCTGATCGCGACCAAGACCAGCACCGACTTCTACCGCCCGTCCTCGAACTGGGACTCTTCAAAGCAGAGCGGCTGGAGCACGAGCGACTGGAAATTCCTCCGCAGGTGCAACTATATGCTCACCAACATGACCAAGGCCAAGTCCGCGGTCGACGAGAACATCTACAACCACTACGAAGGTGTGGCCCGCTTCTGGAGAGCCATGAAGTACGTGGATAAGGTGAACACCTTCTCCAACGTGCCTTGGGTGGAGAAATACCTCCAGCCGAGCGATTCCACAATCCTCTACGGACCGAGGGATGACAGGGAATATGTCTTCCACAAGATCAGGGAGGACCTTGAGTTCGCCGCCACCAACTGCATGGCCGACAAATTCCACACGGACGGCCGCGTGCTGATCGACAAATATGTGGTCAACGCTCTCGCGGCCAGGTACTTCCTCAATGAAGCCACCTTCAGGATGAACGTGTCCTACAACCCTGCCACCGGCAAGCCTTGGACCAATGAATATGAAAGCGTGGATGACCTTCTGCGTCTCGCCGCTTCCTGCGCCAAGACCGTCATCGACCAGGGCGGATTCTCTCTCGTCAGCGACTACCCTTCACTGTTCATCAGCAACTCCCTCCAGTCCAAAGAGGTGATCTGGGGCCGCTCCTACAGCGAGGAACTCAATGTGCGCCACAGTCTTACAAGATATTTCCACTCCTCGACCCTCGGCCAGCAGTATTCAGGCACCAAGGATCTCGTGGACATGTTCCTGAAGACCGACGGCAAGCCTATCGACGTGAAAGCCGGTGAGGACCAGATTCCTATCACCGAAGAGTTCGAAGGCCGTGACTCCCGTCTCGCAGCCACCGTGCTGGGTCCGGGCCACGCCATCTCCAACTCCTCCTATCCTAACGAGAGGATCGATTTCTCCTTCTGCAAGACTGGCTACATGATCTGCAAGTGGTCCGTTCCTGACGAGACCCACTTCCAGAACTCCATCGACGCGAACTCGCTCCCTATCGTCCGCTATCCTGAGGTTCTCCTTATCTACGCCGAGGCCGAGAACGAACTTGGCGAGATGACGCAGGACATCTGGGACAAGACCGTCGGAGCTCTCCGCAAGCGTGCGGGAGTCGCCAACATCTATCCTGGAAGCGGTGACTATTCAAGGGACGAGTGGCTCTACGAGTACTACACCAAGAACGTAAGCCATCCGATGTACACCCAGGGCAACCTCGACATCGCTCTTGAGATCCGTCGTGAAAGAGTCACCGAACTCACCTTCGAGAGCGGTCTCCGTCTGAGGGACGTCTACCGTTACGGCCAGGGTGACCTTATCGCCCGCAGGTACGACAACAACGGCTGGAAGGGCATCTATGTCGGCGACGGTTCCGACCTTGAGTTCGAGGGCCAGACCTACACCTTCGACAGGTCAACCTCAGCTTCCAACACCAACGGTACGACCAACTATCCTATCTCCACCAAGGCGGGAGCCAAGGACACCGACTGGTACATCGAGGACGGTTACCTCATCTACAAGTACGAGCTTCAGTGGGAGGACAAGATGTACTGCCGCCCTATCCCGACGACAGCGCTGACCCTCAACCCTAAACTTGGTCAGAACTACGGTTGGAATTAATATTCATTGAACTGAAATATGAAAAAGATAACTTATTTTATTTGTGTCTCCCTGCTCGCCGCCGCTCTTGCGGGATGCTCCAAGGATGAGACCGCCCCGGTAGGCGACTCCAAGACACCTGTCCTGGCCGAACTTACCGAGACCAGCATCAACGGGACCGCTCTGAAGGACGGAGTCGACATCGCCGGAGTGATCAAGGACAAGGATTCCGGCAAGGGAATCGCCGGGATCGCCGTCACCGACGGTTACACGTTCGTCAAGACCGACGCCAACGGAGTCTATCAGATGCAGAGGAACTCGCTTTCCCGCAACGTCTACTTCACCGTGCCGGCCGCCTATATGGTCCCGCTGGACGAGACCTACCATCTTCCGGCGTTCTTCTCGCCTGGCGTCTTCGCCAAAGGCAAGGCCTACAGATGCGATTTCGAGCTCAAGAAGCTTGACGCTCCGGAGACCGACTTCACCCTTCTGATGATCGGTGACCCTCAGTGCCAGACCATCGACGAGACCGGCCGCTTCATCACCGAGACGATTCCGGACATCCGCAGGACGATGGAGTCGGGAGCATATTCAGGCAACGTCTACGCTCTGACTCTGGGCGACCTCACCTTCGACTCGTACTACATGTTCAATCCGATGCTCACGGCTCTCAAGAACGTCGTCGCAGGCGGCAGGTATCTGCCTGTCTTCAACAGCGTCGGCAACCACGACCACAATTCGCTCGTGGACGCTTCAGGCGACAAGGAGATGGACGACTACAACTCACTCGAGGCTTATGTTGAGCGTTTCGGCCCGACGGACTATTCCTTCGACCGCGGCAACGCCCACATCGTCGTGATGGACAATGTCCTCGTGTCTACTCTCTCATCCAACTCTTCTCCTAACAAGAAGACCTGGAACTACACCAACGAACTCACCGACACCCAGATGGAATGGCTGCGCCAGGACATCGCCAATGTCCAGAACCCTGGCTCGAAGATGATCATCTTCTGCACCCACCAGCCGATAAGGAAGAATGACGCCACCGGCAACTACGCCGAGGTGATGAGCATCCTTTCCACCTTCGGCGAGGCCCACATCATGGTCGGCCACACGCACTACGCGCAGAACTACATCCACCAGAACGGTGAGCAGGAGGTCTACGAGCACGTGCACGGAGCGGCCTGCGGAGCGTGGTGGAACGCCAACACCAATGTGACCGGAGCTCCTAACGGCTACAACATCTACAATGTGACCGGCTCCAAGATCAAGGACTGGGTGCTCAAGCCGACAGGCTATGAGGCTACCTACCAGATGAGGGTGTATGACGGTGACCAGGAGTATCTGTCCGAGTCAAATCCGGAAGGCACCAAGTACAAGGTCACCTGGTACACGAACTGCAAGGTCGGCACTTCCATTACTTTGAAGGGCAACGCCAACTTCCAGCACAGTTTCGTGGCCGAGGTCTTCGACGACGACGCCAAGTACTGGACCCTCGAGTTCTGGCAGAACGGCCAGAAGGTAGGTGATTTCACCAGGGCCGCCGACAGCGGAATCTGCAACATGGCTCTCTGCGCCTATTGGTTCAACGACAAGAGCAAGTCCACCGACACCTGGGCCAGCACTACCGCAAGCCACTACTGGTACTTCACTCCTGCTTCCGGCAAACCTTCCGAGGAGCAGAACTGGGAGGTCCGCGCCGTCCATAACTTCCCTAACGGAAGCTCGGCGACCTACACCTGCAACGAACTCACTACCGACTACTCCAAGTTCTAGCAGAGCGTGCTTTGACTGAAAAGAGAGAGGACTGACCCCCGGCCAGTCCTCTCTTTGTTTGTCGTCACTCTCGGAAAATGTGAAAAGTCCGCATTATTATTGTTGGAAAATGTGAAATTCGTGTTATATTTGTGCTTGAAAATGTGAACAGGGCTATGGAACTGCTTAAAAGAAAGATAGATAGTGTTCTTTATGAATGGAAAGTGAATCCTGAACGCAAGCCACTCATCGTAAAGGGTGCCCGGCAGGTCGGGAAATCGGAATCGATACGGGCCTTCGGCAAGGCAAACTATAAGAGCCTTGTGGAGATTAACTTCGTGCTTCAGAAGAAGTTCCGCACTATCTTTGATGATGGTTACGAGGTCGACACCATTCTCAAAAACATTTCTCTCCTTGATCCTTCTCTGAAATTCCTCCCGGGAGAAACTCTTATTTTCTTTGATGAACTTCAGAAATGCCCGGACTGTGCCACCTCCCTTAAATCTTTCCGGCAGGACGGACGTTATGATGTCATCTGCTCCGGATCATTGATGGGCATTTATTACGAGGAAATAGAGTCCAACGCTGTCGGAAACAAAGATGATTACACTATGTATTCGATGGATTTCGAGGAGTTCCTCTGGGCGAAAGGATATTCTGCAACTCAGATAGGGGATCTTTATTCCCATATGTCAAGCCTGACTCCGTTCACTACGCTTGAAATGGATACCCTGATGGGAATATTCAGGGAATATATGGTCTTGGGCGGAATGCCTGAGGTCGTCCGGACTTTTATAGAAAACGGTAACTTCTCAGGAACTCTCTCTCTCCAGCGGCAACTTCTCAAAGACTATGAAGAAGATATAACCAAATATGCAAAAGGAACGGAGAAGGCGAAGGTTCTCGCGGTATACAACCACATATCCACGTTTCTGGCAAAAGAGAATAAAAAATTTCAGATTACAAAGGTAGCCAGAAACGCACGGAGCCGGGACTATATTGGAAGTGTGGAATGGCTTAGAAATGCCGGAGTCGTCAATGTCGCATATTGTCTTGGCAATGTAGAACTGCCTTTGAAGGGCAATTACGATTCTTATAACTACAAGGTGTATTATCACGACACAGGCCTTCTGATAGCTTCGCTCGATGAAGAGTCTCAGGAGGATCTTCGCGCTAACAAGAACTTCGGGACTTATAAGGGTGCCATTTACGAGAACATTGTCGGTGAGATGCTGGTGAAATCCGGCTATGAGAATCTCTATTTTTTCAAGAAAGATAAGCCGGCACTCGAAATGGATTTCTTCGTAAGGGATTCAGACTCACTTATTCCCGTTGAAGTCAAGGCGAATGATGGAGAGACCGTCTCTCTGAACCATTTGATAGACTGGAATTCCTGCCCCGACATTCGTTATGGCATTAAGCTGGGGTATAAGAACATCGGCTGGAACGGGAAATACTACACTTTCCCTTATTTCCTCACATTTCTTCTTCGCAGATTTCTCCGAGAACACCCTGTCGGGAAATAGCATGCGGCAGTTCTGAGCCAGAAGCTCGGCGGCCTGCTCTAATCTACTGTATATTCAGTGATAGAGGAGGTATATTGAGAGTTCCACGAAGAATATTCGTATTTTAACTTAGTCTATGCTTAGAGTCTCGACAGGCGGTTGTCTATCAGGGCTTTATAAGCGGACTTCAGGGCGTCTTTCAGAAAAGAAAAATCTATCAGTTCAGACCATCTGTCACGGCATCCGGTCAGGCGGTCGATAATCCTGTCGCAGACTTTTCCGCTTACACCGGCTCCATCCATGGCGCTCTCGAAATCTTTGCGGCAGAATCCTGACAACCGCCCCTCGCCGTATCCTGCCAGAGGCATTGCAAGTTCGTCGCTGTCAGCGATTCCGGTCAACTTGACCGCCAGCAAATCATACGCCGGCGACAGAACATAGCCGACCCCTTCTCGCTCTATAAGCGAAAAATTCTTGCAATGCATATCGGAATTGCCTGTGATCCAAGAGAACACGACCATCTCCCAGTAGCGTTGCACATCAAGCAATGAGGCTTCGGAATACCTCCGTATGACATCTGAAAGCTGTGAATATGAACCGAGATATTTATGTTCGGTAAGGCGGTTGGTCAGCTGGCACATATCCAGCATCGAGCGCTTGCGGCCATCTTTCGACCGGTCCATTCTGCGTGTGATATATGCAAGTTCCCCGTTGGCCATCCGTATCAGGCTGTGCGGGGCTGTTTCTATGCCGGCTATCCCGGCAAGTTTCATCGTGAGGTCCTCCAGCTCCGGCAGTGAATCATAAAGCGGACTTTGAGGTTTGAGAATATAGTCGCCCCACAGACCGACTATGGTAAGTTTGTCCGGTTCGTTTCTGCCTCCGCGGTTAAGGTCCAGCGAGAGTTTTGCCTGGACACCGGGTACTGAAGCGCTGGTCTTGAGAACTTCCAGAGCCAGGTCGTCGATGTTGTCTCTTGTGTAAGGTAGAATCGGAGCCGTGCTTCTTCCGAAAAACTTACGCACGCAGGCTGGATGGAAATCTTTCTGACCATCTCCGAGCGGCCTGTAACAGTATAGGCATCTATCGCACATATTCCCTGACGCTTATGTTTCCGATACAGTCTCTGCAACAGGTCAGAAGCAGTGACATCCTGTCCCGCGGATCGATCTTCCAGTTCTTGTGAACGATGTCCAGCATCCATCCTTCGGGTATAAGCCCGTCGAACAGAGGAAACATCATTTCTTTTGAATATTCTTCTCTCTGTAGAGGCATTGTAGGACTCAAGGCCTTGGCCTCGTCTGATTTCAGATAGTCATTGTCGTACTTGAAGTGATAGCCATCTTCATCCTCGGTGAGGATTCCGCAGAAAACATCGTCGATATAAATTCCAGCCTGTTTCATAATTCGCTGATCTTTTGCGGTTTGAGTTCTTCGCCGAAGAGGGCCAGCACCTGGTTGGCCTTGTCCATCTGCACTGTCGCCTTGCCTCTTTCAAGTTCACGCACGAAACGGATGCCCACTCCGCTCCTCTCAGCCAGTTCAACCTGAGTCAGCTTGAATGTTTTTCTCTTCTGGCGAATATAACTACCTAAGTCCATAAATGAATATCTAAAATCAACCCGTTCGGGTATAAATATCTTGAATGAAATGCAAAATCATCCCGTTAGGGTACAAATATATGAATTTTTCGGTTATAATCTAAAAATCCGGCATTCTTGCTGAATTTTCCGGTCACGTTCTAGAAAAGGGTTTCGCTTCTGCGCCAACAGCGACATCAAGAAACCCTAAACCGCCCTGACATCCCTTGTCCTGAACGACTCCCGGGCCTTGCGGACGTAGAGCTTGACCACATCGTCCGGCAGGGTGGAGCCGGCGACAAACGCTCTCGTCTTCTCCGGTGCGTTCGCAAGCGCGGTAGCGAGCAGCCAGGCGACAGCCATCTTGACATAGTACGGGCGGATTCTCATCCCTGTATAGGGACTGGATATGGAGTCATAGCTGATTCCAGCGACCATCTCAAAAGTCTGGTCAATATGTCGGTCGTCAAGGAATCGGATCATCGCCGTGACCGCTGCGAATCTGACTTCGAATTCGTTGTGGCTGTGCCAGTAGGGGAGCAGGAAATTCCAAAGGGCATCGCCGTCGTCGGAAAATTTCCATTTGGCGTTGCAGCAGAAAGTGTCGCATTCCGCCCAGTTCGCGATGAACGGCACGAAGGCGGACACCCGGGTGAAAATCTCCTGTGGAGAGCCTTTGAATCTGCCGAGCAGGATCCCCCACAGGAGTTTCTCCTCATGGCAGAGTCTGTCAGCGGCATCCGCCCTGGAGGAAGTAAGAGCCTGTCTTTCAAAATATTCAAGAGCGGCCTCCGCCTTGCCCTCCTTGCGCAATGCAGCGGCCAATGCCTTGAGTTCGGGAATATGTACCCCGAGTATCCGGGTTCCCTCCAGCGCGTTGATTATCCTAAGGTGTCCTTGGCGGTACCGGTCTTCATTTATGAACCGGGGGCAGACCAGCTCTTGAAGCCGGTTCTTTAGTACGTTGGACTTCTGGTAGGCTATGCGCGGCGCCCCGTCTTTAAGATGGATGATTCCGCAGCGCTCGAACCCTTCCTTTTCCAGAAGCCGCTGCATAGTGAGATTGTCCGCATGCGTGTCCGCTCGGAGATTTTCCAAAAGATTATAACTGAATTCAATACAGCTGTGACCTACGCCCTTTACCGAGCCGTCGGAAGCGAGCCTGTGAATCGTCGCATACGGCGCTTCATTCTTCCACTGCCCGTCCTCGATCACAGCATATGTCGGATCCTCGCCGAAAATCAGGCAGAATGTCCCTACGACCGCCTCCCTGCTGCAGACGACAAAGCAATGTCCGCTTGCGATTTCTCCGGACATCAGTTCCCTCTGCGGGTACGCGCCGTTCCATTGGTTGACATTGCCGTGCGAATGCATATACGCCTTCGCGGCCTCGAAAATCTCCATCACGCGATCCAAGTCCCGCGGTGTCGCCTTCCTTACTGTCAGATTCTGCATAGTTTGACTAATTTGATGGTGTGATGATCAGACGCCAGGAGCCGTCTTTTTCGGAACGCTGGATATAGCCTTTGCTTGTCAACTGTTTAATCTGCTTGTTGACAGAAGTCAGATTGATGCCGGTATTTTCTGACAGACGGACTAGGGTTATATCCGAATCTTCCTGCATCAGGTGGAGAATCCGGCTTGTGGTTGCAGCGCGGAACGCAACGCGCTCACCGTCAAACCACCAGACATTGTCACCCCTCTCCGTAAGGAAACGGATATGAAAGTTGACCTCATCCACAAAGAGATGGGTGAAATATGTCAGGAATTGGGAGAGTTCCCTTTTGGAGGCGTGTGCTCCTGCTGACGGAGTGGAGCCGACGGTAAGGTCTGTCCTGTGAAGTGCTTCCAGATATTCGTTTTTCTTGCGGCTTCTTACCACAATCATCGGATAGCCGTGGCGGGCCAGAATATAATTCACCATCAGTCTGGCTATACGGCCGTTTCCGTCTTCGAAGGGATGGATGCGGATATAACGGTAGTGAAAGATGGCTGCGAGCTCCACGGGGGAGTATTTCCCGGACTGCTCAGCATCATTATACCATTTTACCAGGTCGGACATCAGGGCCGGAGTCTCTTCGGGTGATGCGTATTCGAAGCGGTCGCCATAGCGGGTTATCACGCTGTTGGGCCGGGTCTTGTATTGCCCGGCGTGAATCACATAACTTGTAGTCTGGCCCCCGGGCAGATTGCGGTAAACGGTATAGTCTTCGCGCAGCAGAACTTTGTGCAGAGTGCGGATAAAATTCTGAGTGAGAGGAACATCCTTCATCTGAGACTCCTCCCGCATCATCTTCAGGCCCACATTGCTGGCTGTCATTTCCTGAACGTCTTCAGCCTCCGCCTCGCCCACGACTTTTCCGAACAGAAGCAATATCTCAGTCTGTCCATAAGTCAGGGTGTTCCCTTCAATGTGGTTGCTGTTGTAGTTGAAGTCTATGGTAAACCTGCGGCTCAACTTTTCCCTGTCCACGTCCGAAAGTGGCTGCAGGGCGTTCCAACGGTCCAATACTTCTTGTACTTTATCCATAATAATAGCGAGATATTGTCATAAAAGGTGCATATCGTACACCTTTTAAGACGATTTTCTGCAAAAATAGATAAAATCTTCTCCTGATACAAGAGATTCTTATAATTTGAAGAAAAAGAACAGGGCGGCCCAGCGGACAGGGATGTTCTTTGCGTATCCGATGGTCTTGTAGTGCGAGTCCTTGACTGTGCCGTCGCTCTTTACATAGCCGAGAGTACTGTAGTGTGAGTTCTGGACGGTTCCGTCGCTTTTGATGTAGCCGACAGTTGCATAGTGTGAGTCCTGAACTGCCCCGTCACTTTTCAGGTAGCCTATGGTACTGTATGAGCCATTCTGGATCCTTCCATCACTCTTGATATATCCGATGGTCTTGTAATGTGAGTCCTGAATGGTTCCGTCGCTCTTTATGTATCCGACTGTCCCGTAGTTGCCGTCCCTGATTTCCTGGGCCCCGGCACCCGCGCAGAAGCACAGGGCCACCGCAAGCAGAATGGCAGTGAAGAATCTTTTCATAATCGTACGCATTTTCCCCAAATCTAAGAAATTAATCCCATTCCGCAATGCGGCCCATCATCTCCTAAGGAAAAGTGTAGTTTTTTCTTGTGGAATTTTACGAAAAAGTGTATTTTTGATGGCTGAAAATTTATGGAAAAGTGTTAACTGTATGTTATTCAGAAAAATAGAAGCTCAGATAGAGGAGTCCCTCCAGTCGAAAGATGACCGAATAATGATTGTGGACGGGGCTAGACAGATAGGCAAGTCCTTCATAATCAGAGAAGTCGGCTCAAAACTATATACCAACTTCATAGAGCTGAATTTCGTCAGGGATGATGAAGGTCCGCAGCTCTTCAAAAACATAAGAACAACGGAGGAATTTTACTTCATCCTCAGTTCGGTCTATGGAGAGAATCTTGATACATATGAGAACACGCTGATCTTTCTTGATGAGATACAGCACTATCCGCAATTCCTGACGCTGCTCAAGTTCTTTCGCGAAGAACACCGCTTCCGGTTCATAGCGAGCAGAAGCCTCCTTGGCCTTGCGCTGAGGGGAACCACTTCTATTCCGGTCGGCAGCATAATCCAGAAGCATATGTGCCAACTGGACTTTGAGGAATTCCTGATTGCCAACGGATTCGGAAAGGAAGCTCTTGCGTCCCTGAAGAAGATGATAGAAAGTAGAATCAGTCCTGACGAGAACATCCATAATTACATTATGGACATGTTCAGACGCTATCTTCTTGTCGGCGGACTCCCGGAAGTCGTGTGCAAATACCTTGAGACGCGCAACATCGTACAAGTAAGGCAATTCCAGGAGAGCATCAAGGCTCTGTACGAGGCAGACGCGGTAAAGTATGAGAAGGAAAGCAACAGAACTCTGCTGATAAAGAAGATTTACAATATGATTCCTTCACAGATGGAGAACAAGAAAAAGCGGGTTGTCGTGAAGGATATAAGGAATAAGGTGGGGGACAGATATGGCAATTATACAGAAGAATTCGAATATCTGACTTCGTCCGGAATAGCCCTCAGCGTGAACGCCGTATCCAATCCGAAATATCCGCTCGCAGAATCAGTCCACAAGAACCTTCTCAAGCTCTATCTCAACGATGTCGGGCTTCTCACGCTCTTGCTTTTCAGAAACAACGTTCACCCCGTGCTGACAGATGAAAGAAGCGTGAATCTGGGATCCGTCTATGAGAGCGTGGTTGCTCAGGAACTTGCAGCACACGGACATAAGCTCTTCTATTACGACAACAAGCAGAAGGGTGAAGTGGATTTCCTTGTGGATGACTACCGAAACATAGGAGTTCTCCCGATCGAGGTGAAGTCCGGCAAGGACTATTCCACCCACAGTGCGCTCGACAACCTCCTTACCACTCCCGACTACGGCGTCAAGTCCGCGCTCGTCCTGTCCAATTCCAGAGAGATACGCACGGACGGCAAAGTCACGTACCTTCCTGTCTACAGCGTGATGTTTCTCAATGCCGACGAAGTGTCTCTGGATGAGGTAATTTTTTGAGACTCAGTGTAATACTACCATTTTTGCATCGGACGCGGAGCCGCCTGGCCGCTTCGCGTCCAATGCCTCATTTTCTTCTCGTAACTTCAGTATCAGTTTGGTTAAGCTGATTTTTTGCTTCATTCTGACCTAAAAATGTAGGAATTCGGTATTATTCGGTCGAAAAAATGTAATTAGTATGAATTATTCGGTCGGAAAAATGTATCTTTGCACAGATATTGTTGATTGCTAATATGTTAAAGCGAAAGATTGAAAATCAGTTGCTCGAATGGAAAAACACACCCGTGAAGAAGCCTCTTGTCATCAAGGGCATACGTCAGTGCGGAAAGACCTATATTGCAATGGATTTTGCGCGGAAGAACTACCGCAGCGTAGTCTATATGAACTTCACCCTCGAGCCGGACAAGATAACCGCATTCACTGGAAACAAGGATGTAGAGACCATCATCATAAACCTTTCCGCACTTATTCCGGATGCCGAATTCATTCCTGGGCAGACCTGTATAATCCTTGACGAGATTCAGGACTGCCCTGATGCCCGTACCGCTCTGAAGTCATTCAAAGAGGACGGACGCTTCGACGTCATAGCGACCGGGTCACTTCTCGGAGTGAAGGGATACGGAGAGAAAAAGAAGAAAGAAAAGAATCAGAAGCTGGGAAAGAATTCCGTCCCGGTGGGCTATGAAACCGTGGTGGATATGCATCCTCTTGATTTTGAGGAATTCCTGTGGGCTAACGGAATTAGTGACCGGATTGTTGATGTAATCAGGGAGAGTTTTAAGAAAGAGACTCCTGTTCCGGACGGCATCCATCGGGCACTTATGGAACTGCTCTACAGGTATGTCATAGTCGGTGGTCTGCCTGCAGTGGTCAATGAATTCCTGGACACCAAAAACATCGGCAAGGTGTACCGGATGCAGCGGAATCTTCTCGGGGAATATGTGGACGATATGGTGAAATATGCGGAGGACAAGGACAAGCCGTATATCCGCGAATGCTTCGAGTCGATTCCCCGACAGTTGGCAAAGGAGAACAAGAAGTTCCAGTACTCGCTCATCAAAAACGGAGGACGTTCATCAGTCTATCTGGGAAGCCTCCAATGGATGGAGGATGCCGGCATAATCAAACGCTGCTACAACACCTCCATAACCGAGCTCCCATTGGACGGGAATGCCATCGAAGACTGCTTCAAGGTCTATGTTACCGATATCGGGATTCTTATGTCCATGCTGGATTTCGGCACCCAGGCGGACATCCTCAAAGGGAATCTTTTCGGGTATAAAGGAGCCATTTTCGAGAACCTTATGGCTGATTTCCTGTGCAAGAACGGACGTAATCTCTATTATTTCCACAGGGACAGCGGTTTGGAGATTGATTTCCTTCTCCGGCATAACGGTAAGTGCACCCCATTGGAGGTCAAGGCTAACACCGGCAAGGCCAAAAGTATGACTACCGTTCTGAAGAGCCGGGAGGTGTACCACCTGACAGAGGGGCTTAAACTCGGAAACTACAATGTGGGACGTTCAGGGAATATCCTTACACTCCCATTGTATATGGGATTCCTGCTTCGTGAGGACTCCGAAAAAGAAATCATCCCCGACATCGACATTAGCGGAATCAACTTATGAAATAATCGGGGCTTTTTAAGCCTTGTCTATCTCCCGTACGGCCGGTACGGCTGTCCTGGACAAGTTATATTATAGGAACATATGTACGGCTTGGGCATAATTGACAGTGAATAATTCTGCAATATGGTTTTGTTCCACCTTGCGATTTTGTAAAATATATTTTATAAATTTGCAAAGTGTATTTTACAAATTCGTATATGTTTGAAAGACAGCACTTACAGATATTGAAATCCCGGATGGCAGAGCCACGCCGACGGATGCAGATTATAATGGGACCTCGCCAGGTCGGGAAATCCACACTCGTGGGGCAGTTCGCCGAAAGAACATCTGTCCCATACGACCTCTTTTCCGCCGACGGAGTGAACCGCTTCGACAAATCCTGGATTCCTGAGCATTGGCAGCAGGCGCGCCTGAAGATGGACATTCACCGTGAAGAGGAGCATATTCTTATAATCGACGAGATACAGAAAATTCAGGGCTGGAGCGAGCAGGTAAAGAAGGAATGGGATGAGGACACGCGGAACAGCCGCAATCTCAAGGTCATTCTGCTGGGTTCGTCAAGACTCCTGCTTCAGCGGGGCCTTGAAGAGTCGCTCGAAGGACGGTTCGAAACCATCAAAATGGGTTACTGGGAGTGGCAGGAGATGAAGCAGGCCTTCGGATTTTCAATGGACGAGTATATCTTCTTCGGCGGTTTCCCGGGACTTGCCCAGGACATTAAGGACGAGGACCGGTGGAGGAACCTGATGGAGGATTCCATAATATCCCCAATACTGAGCAGGGATATACTTGAAATCGACGAGATACGAAATCCCGCCCTGCTCCGGCAGGTCTTTGAACTTGCCTGCACCGAATCGGCAAAAGAGCTGTCCCTCACCAAGATGCAGGGCACTATGAACAGCGGGACCGTGCCGACCATCAAAAATTATCTCGACATTCTGGATAAGTCGATGACTGTCCGTCCGCTGCAGAATTATTCGCCGTCTCCGGTTAAGACGAAGCTCTCCGTACCGAAAATGCAGGTGTTCAACAACGCTTTCCGAAACAGGTACACATCATTCAGTTTTGAGCAGGCCCGTATGGACTCAGCAGAATGGGGCAGGCTGGTGGAATCCACCGTGGGAGCGTATCTCGTGAACAGGTCCGTCATCGACAATTTCGAACTCTTTTACTGGAGAAACGAGAGGAAGCAGGAATGTGACTATGTGCTCCGCAAAGGCCAGTTCCTTGTGGCAATCGAGGTCAAGAGCAGCCATGCCGACGACACGGCCGGCTACGAGAAATTCAAGCAGCTGTTCTCTGACACCCTGGCGTCAGCCTTCATAGTCGGTCCGGAAGGACTTCCGCTCGAGGACTTCTTCGTCCTTGATTTGAATACACTGTTCAGGAAGATGTAGAGAAAGTCACATCAAGTGGTAGTCCGTGGCGGATAACCGATTGAAAAACAATTAAAAGAACAAAGATCTGGTCGTGATTTCCGTACCAGATCTTTGCTCATCTATCACACTGTCAGTGGCTTATCTGCCACGGCAGGCTTGTCTTTTGCGAGCGGCAGGGCCGATGGCCGGCCGTCTGCCTGCCCGCCTACCGGCCCGCCTACTGGATCGTCCACTCGGCTCCGTCCTTGGTGTCCTTGACGGTGATTCCGAGGGCCTTCAGCTGGTCGCGGATGGCGTCGCTGGCCGCCCAGTCCTTGGCAGCCTTGGCCTTCGCACGGTCCGCCAGCACCATATTCATAAGACCCGCCACGACTTCCTGGCCTTTGCCCGATTCGGCGGCCGCCTCGTCCTTGAGTCCGAGGACTCCGAACACGATGTCGTCGAAGATCTGCAGCAGGGCGGCGAGATCCTCCTTGGCGAGTTTTACCTCGCCGGTCTTCGCCGAATTGATTATCTTGACCGCCTCGAAGATGTGCGAGAGGGCTATCGGAGTATTGAGGTCGTCGCAAAGCGCCTCGTAAACCCCGTCGAAGACCGCCTTGATCCCGGCTGATGAAGCGGCGCAGGACTCCGGAGCGAGAGCGGTTATGAACTCTCCGTACTTCATCGCCTCGGCCGGATCGCCTTCTGTGCCTTTCGCGGCGGAAGAGACTCCGGCTGCGGAAGCCATCGCCTGCAGGTCCTTCGCCGCCTGCATCACCCTCTTCAGACCCTTCTCGGCCGCCTGCAGCGCCTCGTTGCTGAAATCCAGCGTGCTGCGGTAGTGGGCCTGGAGGATGAAGAAGCGGACGGTCATCGGTGAATATGCCTGCGTGAGTTTCGGATGGTCTCCGCTGAAGAGCTGCGGCAGGGTGATGAAGTTCCCGAGGGACTTGCCCATCTTCTGGCCGTTAATCGTGATCATGTTGTTGTGGACCCAGTAGCGGACACCCTGCGTACCCCTGCAGGCCACGTTCTGCGCAATCTCGCACTCGTGGTGAGGGAACATCAGGTCCATTCCGCCTCCGTGGATGTCGAACTCGTTGCCGAGGTATTTCTCGCCCATGACGGAGCACTCAAGATGCCAGCCCGGGAAGCCCTCGCTCCACGGACTCGGCCAATGCATTATGTGCTGAGGCTCGGCCTTCTTCCAGAGGGCGAAATCGTACGGAGCCTTCTTGTCGCTCTGGCCGTCCAGTTCCCGGGTGCCCTCGCGGGTGTCCTCCAGAGTGCGGCCGGACAAGATTCCGTAGTGATGGTCCTTGTTGTATTTCTCGACATCGAAGTAGACTGAACCGTTGGAGATGTAGGCGTAGCCGGCGTCCAGAATCTTCTGGACGGCCCGGATCTGCTCGATGATGTGTCCCGAGGCTCTCGGCTCGATGGATGGCGGAGCCACGTTCAGCTGGCGCATCGCCTCGTGGTAACGGAAGGTGTAGTTCTGCACAACCTCCATAGGCTCAAGCTGTTCCAGCCTGGCCTTCTTCGAGATTTTGTCCTCTCCCTCGTCGGCGTCGTGCTCCAGATGCCCCACATCGGTGATGTTGCGGACATAGCGCACCTTGTAGCCCAGATGCCTGAGCAGTTTGAAAAGCACATCGTAGGTGACTCCCGGTCTGGCGTGTCCCAGGTGGGCGTCGCCATAGACCGTCGGCCCGCAGACATACATCCCAACGTGACCCGGATGGACCGGAGTGAAAAGCTCTTTCCTTCGCGAGAGCGTATTGGTAAGGAACAAATTTTTCATAAACCTTGTCGTTTTTTCAAGCCGTTCCTGCGGCCGCGTGCGGCAACTTCAGGTCAGCGAACCTCAAATGTACTTATTTTCAATGAATATACGAAATTGTACGGCGGGAAAAATTTCCGGCCCCCGGCTTTCGGAATATTCCTAAGCCTTTCCCTGCGTCAGACGCTCGTAGACGGTGCGGTAGGCATCTCCGATGCGGCCGTTGTCCCTGCGGAAACGGTCCTTGTCGAGACGTTCTCCCGTTGCGATGTCCCAGAAGCGCGCACTGTCCGGAGTGATTTCGTCGCTCATTACGAGCCTTCCGTCAGCGGTGTACCCGAACTCGATCTTGAAGTCCACGAGGGTGATCCCCACCTTCTCGAAGACCGGTTTCAGAATCTCGTTGACCTTCCTTGTCATTGAATATATCCGCTCAAGCTCATCCTTGCTGACCAGGCCCAGGGCCATTGCGTGGTAGTCGTTGATGATCGGGTCGCAGAGGATGTCGGACTTGTAGCAGAGGTCGTAGACAGGAATTTCAGGCACAAGGCCTTCCTGCAGGCCGAGCCGCTGCGCCATCGAGCCGGCGATCACGTTGCGGACGATCACCTCCATCGGGATGACCTTAGTCTTCCAGCAGAGCTGCTCCGTGTCCGAGATCTTCTTGATGAATGAAGTCGGGACTCCGCCCTCCTGCAGCAGTCTGGAGATTTCGCACGAGATTCCGTTGCAGTAGATTCCCTTGCCCTTGATCACGGCCTTCTTGATCTTGTTGAACGCCGTGATGTCATCCGTGAAATGGATGATCACCTTCTCGGAATCATCAGTCTCAAAGATCTTTATCGACACTCCGTCGTGCAGTATGTTCCTCTTTTCCATTCTATGTTTCTATGTTCATTATAGTTTCACCGTGCCGTGCCGGTGCCGCATAAGCGACCGTTTACCCGGCCAGGTCGCGAAGCGTATGGAGTTCCGTGGCGGGCCTGTGCCGCATAAGCGCCCATTTACCCGGCCAGGTCGCAAAGCGTATGTAGTTCCGTTCCGTTCCGTGCCGTGCCGGTGCCGCATAAGCGGCCATTCTCCCGGATAGGGCGCGAAGCGCAGGGAGCGCTGCGGCACAGGCCCGCCACGGCCCCGACAAAAAACTATCCTTTAATAAAATACCTTACAGCGTTCTCGAACAACGGCTGCTCAAGATCCGCCTCGATGTTCTTCAGCAGATTCTTCTCGTACCTCTCGCTATGACCCATCTTGCCCAGAATCTGACCGTTCCGCCCGATAATCCCCTCGATCGCGTAGTACGAACCGTTAGGATTGTAAGGCGACTCCATCGTAGGCTCGTCCGTCAGCGGATCCACATACTGGAAAGCGACCTGCCCGTTGGCGAACAGTTCCCTCGCCAACTCCTCGCTCACCACGAACTTGCCCTCACCGTGGCTGACCGGAATGGCATATTCATCACCTATGCTCATACCCTTGAGCCAAGGAGAATTGGTCGTCGCCACGCGAGTTGTGACCATCTGGGAGATGTGCCTGTTGATGTCGTTGCGGAAGAGTGTAGGGGAGTCCTTGGTGACCATCCCAAGCCTGCCGTAAGGCAGCAGACCGGACTTCACGAGAGCCTGGAATCCGTTGCAGATGCCCAGAATCAAGCCCCCACGAGACAAAAGCCCCTCGATGGCCTCGGCCACAACCTTGTTGTTCAGTACGTTGGCAATGAACTTGCCGCTTCCGTCAGGCTCGTCACCGGCGGAGAAGCCGCCGCTGAGCATCAGAATCTGGCACTCGTCGATGTTCTTCTTCATCTCGTCAATGGACTCGAACACATCCTTGTCTGTAAGGTTGCGGAACACGGAGGTGCGCACTTCGGCCCCGGCTTTGCGGAACGCCTTCGCCGAGTCGTAGTCGCAGTTCGTGCCAGGGAAGACCGGAAGGTAGGCGATGACCTTGTCGACGGCCGGGCCGTGATATTCAAGATCAGCCTTTTTCGCCTTGAACGGCTTCACACCCTCCATTCCCTTCGGCAGCAGCCTTTCCGAATCAGGCTCGCTGACTGCAGGATAGACTTTCTCGAAGAGGGAAGCGTTGAAGTCCATAAGCTCGAAGATCGAGATTTTCGTACCGTTGATGCGGACATTGCCGTCTTCTCCAGATGTGACTTCACCGATTTCCATTGCATTCTCAAAGTCGAGTTCTGTGCCGTCGGTCTCCACGACTATGGACCCGTAGTTGAGGCTGAAGAGTTCATCCTCAGGAAGTTCGGCGTCGAAGCCGAAAGCGTTGCCGAAACTCATCTTGCAGAGAGCCTCAGCGACTCCGCCGAATCCTACGGCCCAGCCGGCCACGATCGTGCCGTCCTCTATCTTTTCCTGAATATAGTTCCAGTTCTTCTTGAGCTGCTCGGTGTCAGGCATCCTGTCGGCGAGCGGAGTGTGCTTGACGAGGTAGAGCCTGTCGCCTTCCCACTTGAGTTCCGGCGAGATCACCTTGTCGGCCCGTACCGGAGTGATACCGAACGCGATGAGGGTCGGAGGTACGTTGATCGGGCCGTGCTCTGTCTCGAAGGATCCGCTCATCGAATCCTTTCCGCCGATGGAGGCCAGCCCGAGCTCGTTCTGCATCTTCAGAGCGCCGAGCAGGGCGGCTGTCGGCTTGCCCCAGACCTTCGGGTCGGTGGTCATCCTTTCAAAATATTCCTGGCAGGAGAAGCGCATCGTCTCCCAATGTCCGCCGGCGGCCACCACCTTGCTGCAAGCCTCGATGAACGAATATGCAGCCCCGTGGTAAGGACTCCACTGGCAGAGGTCAGGGTTGAAGCCGAAGGCCATCATGCTGGCCGTGTCGGTGTAGCCGTCGACCGGAAGTTTCTGGACAGAGACCTGTGTCTCCGTGGTCTGCAGTTCGCCTCCGAACGGCATCAGCACGGTCGAACGGCCGATGGTCGAGTCAAACATCTCTATAAGGCCCTTCTGACAGGTCACGTTAGGGTCCTGCAGATTGGCGAACATTCTTTCTTTCAGGTTCTTGCCCGGAACCTCGCGTACGAACGGATCCCTGTCCTCGACCGCCCCGACGGTGGCCTTGGACCAGTGCTTGGCTCCGGCGCTGTCGATGAAGGCGCGGGTCAGATCGACGACCTTCTCGCCCTTGTTGAACATCCTCATCCTGGCCGTGCCGGTGACGTCGGCGACGTGTGTCACCTCGATGTTCTCGCTGTGGCAGAGAGCTTTGAACTCCTCCTCGTCCTTCGCCTCGATGACAACCGCCATCCTCTCCTGCGACTCGCTGATCGCCAGTTCGGTGGAGTTCATTCCGCTGTACTTTACAGGGACACGGTCAAGGAATATGTCGAGTCCGTCGGCGAGCTCGCCTATGGCGACGCTCACTCCGCCGGCTCCGAAGTCATTCGATTTCTTTATGAGACGGGTCACTTCCGGCCTTCTGAACAGCCTTTCCAGCTTTCTCTCCTCAGGGGCGTTACCCTTCTGGACCTCGCTGCCGCAGGTCTCGAGAGACTCCTCGGTGTGTTCCTTGGAAGAGCCGGTCGCTCCGCCGATTCCGTCACGGCCGGTGCGGCCGCCCAGCATCAGCACCACATCGCCCGGCACAGGACTTTCCCTTCTCACGTTCTCTGCCTTCACGGCACCCACCACGGCACCGACCTCCATCCTCTTGGCGGTGTAGCCTTCGTGGTAGATCTCGCGCACGTGCGTGGTCGCTAGGCCTATCTGGTTGCCGTATGATGAATATCCCTGCGCGGCTTTCCTTGTGATGACCTTCTGCGGGAGCTTGCCAGGAAGGGTTTCATTTACAGGCTTGTAGATGTCTCCGGCACCTGTAACGCGCATCGCCTGGTAGACGTAGGAACGGCCTGAGAGCGGATCTCTGATCGCTCCGCCGAGGCAGGTCGCGGCGCCTCCGAACGGCTCGATCTCCGTCGGATGGTTGTGCGTCTCGTTCTTGAACATCAGCAGCCACTTCTCGGTCTGCCCGTCCACGTCGACATCGATGAATATGCTGCAGGCGTTGTTCTCCTCGCTGACCTCCATGTCGTCCAGCAGGCCTTTCTTCCTGAGATACCTGGCACCGATCGTGGCCATATCCATCAGGTTGAGGCCTTTCTTCTCTCGGCCGGTCTCTGAGCGCATCTTCAGGTAGAGGTTCAGAGTGCCGTCTATGTCCCCCTTGATGAAGGACTCCTCCACGTCGATGCTCTCCAGCTCGGTCGTGAAGGTGGTGTGGCGGCAATGGTCGCTCCAGTAGGTGTCCAGAATCCGCAGTTCGGTCTCGTTAGGGTCGCGGCCTTCCTGGGTGAAGTACTTCACCACCTCGGCGAGGTCGTCGGCGTTCATCGCCAGACCCATCTTCTTGCAATATGCAGTCAGATCCTCTCCCTGCATATTCCTGAAACCCTCGAGGACGGGAACCGGCTTGACGGCCGCGTGTTCGGTGTCCGCGAGTTTGCCGAGGTCCTTGGTGCGGGACTCGACAGGGTTGATGCAGTAGTGGCGGATCTTCTCCAGAGTCTCCTCCGAAGCATCGGAGTCGACGATGACCAGCTTCGAGCTTTTGATGCTGATCTTGGCCGAAGGGTCGATCAGGTGCACGCAGTCGACGGCCGAAGCGGCCCTTTGGTCGAACTGGCCCGGAAGGTACTCGATGGCGATGTACTTCGCTCCATCAAGGTCGACGCTGTCGGTGACAGAGTCGGTGACGATTTCGCCGAACACGCTGTAGCGGCTCTTTTCCAGCAGCTCCGGCGTGAATCCGAACAGGTCATAAACATTAAGCAGCCGAAGCGTTTTCAGCTCCAGCTGCAGATTCTCGTTGAGTTCACCGAGGAGGCTTTTGGCCTCCACCTGGAACTCCGGGTGTTTCTCCACGAAAATGCGGTAATCTGACATCTTTGCAAGTTCTTTTTAAGCTTTTTCAAGCCCGTTTTTAAGACATCCGCAAAGTTAGCCTTTTCGCCGCGATTTGCAAAAACATTTGGCGGAGATTGCTTTTCGGAAATAATTCAGTAGATTTGTCGCTTCAAGCCCTGGTGCGGAAAACTATGACGCAAAGCCAAGGTCTGCCGTTTGGCAAATGGCCAAGGAATATGAAAAAGGAACATGAAAAGGAACAGGAAAATGCATAATGTGGCAGTCGGACTGATTGCAGGAATCATCGTGATGCTGTCCGCGGCGGCCTGCGGCGAGACTGAGGTCGACCCCGACCTGTTCGGCTCCTCTAAGCTCAGTGAAATCATAAGGGATGACTTTTACGGAAGGTATTCCGGCGGCGTCACCGTCACTGACGTGTTAACCTACGATGACGGCAAGACATACGTCTGGTTCACTGACACGGACGGACTGCCTTGCTGCTCGATTTATAAAGGCGAAACCTGGATATTCACCCAAAAAGAGTACGACAAGACGGATTTCGCCTACACATCTGTCTTCTACGTCGAAAGAAAAGACGGTGCGTACTACGGCCTTGAGATGGAGACCGGCAGACTGACCAGCCGGACCGTATTCTTGAAAATATAGCAGAGCGGACGCTCCGGCGGACTCACTGCTTGTAAAAAACCAAGCATTATGGATTTCTATAGAATGAGCGTCCCGTCGGAGACGAAAATTCCTGACGAAAAGATTCAGAAAGTCTGGAAACGCAAGCGCTTCCAGCTTTTCCTCGCCGTTACCGTCGGCTATGCGCTTTACTATGTGTGCAGAATGTCGATGGGCGTGATGAAGCAGCCGCTGATCGAGGCAGGACTTCTTGATGCCACCCAGCTGGGCATCATCGGTGCGTGCCTGTACTGGACCTATGCGGCGGGCAAGCTCGTCAACGGTTTCCTTGTGGACACTGCGAACATCAAGAGATTCATGGCCACGGGCCTTCTCGTTTCCGCGTCGGCGAACCTGATTATGGGAGTTATCGGAGCCACAGCATCCGCTGCAGGACTGAGCAGCGCAGTCATATTCATCGGCTTCGCCGTGATGTGGGCGATAAACGGCTGGGTGCAGTCAATGGGAGCGCCTTCCTCCATCGTGGGACTTTCGAGGTGGTTCCCTCTCAAGGTCCGCGGCACGTACTACGGTTTCTTCAGCGCTTCCCACAACATCGGCGAAGGCCTCTCCTTCATATTCGTAGGGTCCATCGTGGCCGCTTTCGGCTGGAAATGGGGCTTCTTCGGAGCCGCCTGCGCCGGCCTTCTCGGTGTGCTGATCATCCTTCTGTGGGTGCACGACACTCCTGAAAGCAAGGGCCTTCCGAGCATTGAGGAACTTTCCGGAGAAAAGGCTCCGGAAAAGTCCGGAATCGATGCGAAGGAAACCCGCAGAATCCAGGCTGCGGTTCTCCGCAATCCTGGCGTGTGGATCCTTGCGGCTTCAAGCGCGTTCATGTACATGAGCCGCTACGCCATCAACGAATGGGGAACGATATTCCTGCAGGAAAACTATGACTACGATCTGATGGAAGCCGCGTCCATCATCGGTATAAATCCGATTTTCGGAGTGATCGGCACGGTGTTCTCCGGCTGGTTCTCCGACAAGGTCTTCAAAGGCGACAGAAAATATCCTGCATTCGCGGCCGGCCTGCTTGAGTCCATAGCTCTCGCCCTGTTCCTCTTCGGAGGCGGCAGCCATTTCACGCTGATCCTTTCGATGGTTCTCTTCGGAGTCGCCATCGGAGTGCTGATTTCTTTCCTCGGCGGACTGATGGCGATCGACCTTGTGCCGAGAATGGCCACGGGCGCGGCTCTCGGCATCGTCGGGATGGCATCCTATGCCGCCGCCGGAATCCAGAACATCATCACCGGCTTCCTGCTTGACAACAACACCTTCGAGGCGGTCAACCGTCTCGGCGAGACGGTGATGAAGCACGACTACAGTCTTGCCAGCTGGTTCTGGTTCGGCTCAGCCGTGATTTCCTGCCTCCTGCCTATCCTTAACTGGAAACGCAAGCGCCAGGAAATCTGAACTGTGTCACTGCGATTCCTGGAAACGCGGCGATGATGGCAGTGAGCATATTCATTTCTGCTGTTTATGAAAATCCCTCCCGCCGGTTTCAGCGGGAGGGAGATGGCTATTGTCTGATTGATGGATTGTCGTATTCCTCCCACTACCTGTTTTCGGCATCCTCGGAGGCCTTGAAGTAGCGGTAGGAATTGACCTTCAGTTCTCCTGCGGCCGGCTCGTCAAGAACGACAATGCCGTTTTCGTGGAGTTGGAGGGATGAGAGCGTGACGTAGTGGCTTACGGAACCTTCGACAGCCTCCCTTACGACTCTTGCTTTCTTGCTGCCGAATGCAAGGATAAGCACTTCACGGGCACTGCATACTGTCGCCACTCCGACTGACATTGCACGCTTGGGCACAAGAGCGGTGTCACCGCCGAAGAATCGTGAATTGACCTCGATGGTGTCCTGTGTGAGAGCAACGACTCTTGTTCTTGAGTTTATTGAAGAGAAAGGCTCGTTGAAAGCCAGATGTCCGTCTTCGCCCACTCCGCCGAGGAAGAGGTCGATTCCGCCTGCCGCAACGATGGCCTTCTCGTAGTCTTCGCACTCTTTGGCGAGGTCAGGAGCGTTGCCGTTGAGGATGTGGATGTTGCCTGCCGGGATGTCAATCTTGTCGAAGAGGTTCTTGTGCATGAAGCTGTGGTAGCTTTCAGGATGCTCTTCAGGGATCCCGACATATTCATCCATGTTGAAGGTGATGACGTTCTTGAAGGAAACCTCGCCGGCGTTGTACATCCTGACGATCTCCTCGTAGGTGTCGAGCGGGGTGGAACCGGTAGGCAGTCCGAGCACGAACGGCTTGTCGGTCTTGGCGGCCTTGGCCTTGATTGCGTCTGCGATGTGACGGGCGGCCCAGATGGAGCCCTCTTTCTTGGTGTCTCTGATTATTACTTTCATGACTTTATGATATTTAGATAGTTCTTTCTTTGAATATTCCTGATTGCTGGAATCCTTGATTATCTGAGCTTCAGGAAAACCTCGATGGCCTGGTATTCGGCCATTCCGAGTTCATCGTAGAGCCTTGCGGTGTTCTGCGTGCGCTCTTCGGCCCTCTGCCAGAACTCTCTCGGATCGTCGCCCGGGAACGGAACGATGTCCTTCTGCGAAAGGTGGCGGAAGATGGCGTGGCGCTTCTCTATGAGTTCGTCAGGGCTGAGAGGCACGGCCATGTCCACTCTCCAGAGTTCCCACTCCATCCAGGCGCCTCTGTAGAGCCAGATGCTGGTGCTGTCGAGCCAGCCGTTGCCTTCCTCCTTGAGCTGCTCGATGGCTTCCAGGGCCGCTTCGGTGCAGACTCTGTGGGTGCCGTGAGGATCGGCCAGATCGCCGGCCATGTAGATCTGGTCAGGATGTATCCTGACTATCAGTTCCTTGATTATGTCAAGGTCTTTCTGCGTGCGTGGAAGTTTCGTGACTCCGCCTGACTCGTAGAACGGGAGATTGAGGAAGTGCACGTTGGTGTTGTCGTTTAGCCCGAAACTCCTGTCGGCACCGCGTGCCTCGCTGCGTCGGATGGCCGCCTTGATGGCCAGAAGTTCCTTAGGCTCAGGCTCTCCGGGCTTCTTGGAGTCGATGATCTTCTTCACTTCATCGAATTTGTCCGCGAGCCCGAGCTGATAGGCTGCGTCCATATGCTGCAGCACCACGTCGTCGTGGACGGCGAGGTCTCCGGATGTCTCGTAAGCGACGTGGACATCGTGTCCCTGATGCACAAGACGGATGAATGTGCCTCCCATCGAGATGACGTCGTCGTCCGGATGCGGCGAGAAGATCAGGACTTTCTTTGGGAACGGAGTCGATTTGACAGGCCTTGTGGAGTCGTCCGCGTTCGGCTTTCCTCCCGGCCAACCGGAGATGGTGTGCTGGAAGTCGTTGAACACTTTGATGTTGATCTTGTCGAAAGGCCCGTAAAGTTCGATTAGTTCTCCGAGGAAGTTCTCAAGATAGTCCTGCTGGGTCAGTTTGAGAATCGGCTTGTGCACTGTCTGGCAGAGCCAGACAACCGCCTTGCGGATGAGTTTGGGAGTCCATTCGCAGGAACCCACCTTCCACGGAGCCACAAGCCTTGTCAGAAGCGACGCTGACATCTCATCGGTGTAGAAGGAAATGTTGTCGTGTAGCTGGAGCCAGGTGGCCGGGCAGGACGGGTCTATTCCGCCTTCCACGATTTTCCTGACCACTTCGGCCTTGCTTTCGCCCCAGGCCATAAGGATGATTCTGCGGGCGCTCATCATCGTCCCTATGCCCATCGTGATTGCCGTCTTCGGAGTGACAGCGATGTCGCCGTTGAAGTTGCGCGCCTGCCTCTTCCTGGACTGATAGGAAAGCGGAACGGTTCTGGTGCGGCTTTTCTCCGACGATCCGGCCTCGTTGAATCCTACCTGGCCGCCTTCGCCGACGCCGATCACAAGCAGGTCGATACCTCTTGCCGACTTGTCAAATTCAGCGCAGTAGTCTGAAATCTTCTCCTTAGGGACCGATCCGTCAGGAATATGCACGTTCTCATTCTTGACGTCAACCAGATCCAGGAACTCGGCGTGGAGCCTGTGGTTGCGGCTCTGGACGGAACTGCTGTCGCAAGGATAATATTCGTCGATAGAGAACACCTCGACGTTGGCGAAGGAGACTTTACCTCCCTTGAACTGCTTCGTGAGGTTGCCGTAGAGGGAAACCGGTGTCTTGCCGGTAGTGAGACCTAACTTGAAGGTGCGCGGGATGGCGGCCTTCTCGTGATCGTTGATGGCTTTGACGATGATGTCGGCTATGCGTTCGCTTCCTGTTGCAGCATCGTCAAAAATCTCGGTGGAGATTTTCTCGTAGGAATGGAGAATGCCTTTAGGCAGATTCTCTTCAATCAAACCACCGTCCTTTGGTAAAGAAAAGTGTTTCATTTTTTTTGAGCTTGTGATTTCGTTTCGTGTCTGTGATATATTTCGTCGCCCCGGAGCTGCTTTGAAAGAATCCCTTTCTGAATATGATTCCTTTCGGAAACACAATTTCTGTTTTTGGAAGCCATTCCTGGCTGGCTCGCAGGCGTGAAGCTCTATGTCTTTTCCCGCGATTTTCCGGCCGCGGGAAGGCCGGCCGGAATCCCTATAGCTTCGAAGCCGCTATGCTGAAGGTGTCACCGTGCTCCAGGTCGCCATATTCAAGACCCCTCTTGAGCCAGTTGTAGCGCTGCTTGGCCGTGCCGTGGGTGAAGGATTCCGTCACCACATAGCCCTGCGACTTCTTCTGGAGGTAGTCGTCGCCGATCTTCGAGGCGCAGTTCAATGCGTTTTCGATGTCGCCCTTCTCCAGGGAATTGTACTTCTTGTCGTCGTTCATCGCCCAGACTCCCGCGTAGTAGTCCGCCTGAAGCTCGAGTCTGACGCTGATCGCGTTGGCTTCGGTCTCGCTGACCTGGTTCATCTTCTGGTGGGCCTGTCCGAGGGTGCCGAGCAGGTACTGGACGTGATGGCCGACCTCGTGTGCGATGACATAGGCGTAGGCGAGGTCTCCGTCCGCTCCCAGCTGCTGCTTCATCGATGTGAAGAAGCTGAGGTCGAGGTAGACGCTCTGGTCGCCGGAGCAGTAGAACGGCCCCACGGATGAACTGGCCGCCCCGCAGCCCGAGGTGGTCGAGCCGGTGTAAAGCACCATCTTCGGAGGTTCGTATTCGTACCCGTATTTTGCGAATATGGCGGTCCAGACATCTTCAGTACCCGCGAGCACCTTTTTCGCGAAGGTCGCGAGTTCCTGCTCTTCTTCCGTGAACGTGACTTCTCCCGTGGTCTGTTCTGTCTGCTCCGTCATCGAGGAGAGGCTTCCCAGCACCTGGGAAGGGTCTCCGCCGAGCAGCATAACTATCAGCGCCACCACAATCGCGCCGCCTCCAAGGCCTACTCCGGCCTTCGTGCCGCGTCCCATTCCTCTGCGGTCATCCACATTCGTGCTTTCGCGTCTTCCATCAAGATTCATATCTTCTGCTTTTTATGAATATAGTTTTCGTGTTTTTATGAATATCCTCCCGCCTCCCGCCGCCCGTCGCCTTCTGTCGCCGCCCGTCGCCTCCTGTCGCCTTCTGTCGCCTCCTGCCGCTGCTTTTCTTCGCCGCTGCTTCGTCGCCTCCTCCCATCGCTGCGGTCCATTCCGTTTCCTGGCCTTCAATGCCAGACGGGCGTCTCCGGCTTTCCGTCCGGGCTTCGGCCCGAACGAACAAAGATACTCACTTTTCCCTGAATATCATCGTTTTTCTTTACTGACTATCCGCAATTATGCCCAGTCCATTCAAGTCTGTCCTTCATGTTCGCACTTGTTCCGTTGCACTTAAACAACGAGTCCACTAAGCAGCAAGATTTGTTGCGTGGGAACTATAGGTTTGATTATCTGTGATTTAGCTGTTTGTCTTAAGGAGGATTCTCCTAAAGACAAATATTTAAT
>CAVCDF010000072.1:0-2131 GCA_963600795.1 Anaerotignum sp.
ATGCCGGTGACACCGGCTGCTCGTTCGGCTGTCTGGGTTGCGGCGACTGCGTGGACGCGTGCCAGTTCGGTGCGCTTTCGATGAACCCTGAAACGGGACTCCCGGAGGTGGATCAGGAAAAGTGCACGGCCTGCGGCGCTTGCGTCAAAGCCTGCCCTAAATCCATCATCGAACTCAGGGCCAAGGGACCGCGCGGAATGCGTATGTACGTCTCCTGCGTCAACAAGGACAAGGGACCTGCCGTCAAGAAGGCCTGCTCGGCAGGCTGCATCGGCTGCGGCATCTGCGCCAAGACCTGCACCCACGACGCAATCGTCGTCGAGAACAATGTCGCCTACATCGACTTCAACAAGTGCAAGCTTTGCCGTGAGTGTGAGGCTATGTGTCCTACCGGTGCCATCGTAGGTGTCAATTTCCCTAAGCCTCTGGACAAGGATGCCGTCAAGGCCCGCGTGCAGGAGCGTCAGAAGAAGGCAAGAGAGGCTGCCGCTGCGGCCGCTGCCATAAAGAAGGAGGAACAGAACAATGGCTAGAAGAACATTCTCAATCGGAGGAGTGCATCCGAACGATGCCAAGATTTCCCGCGGTTGCGCTATCGAGGCTCTTCCGCTGCCTCAGACTGTGTACATCTCCCTGTCACAGCACATCGGCGCCCCGGCCAAGCCGGTAGTGGCCGTCGGTGACAAGGTCAAGGTCGGACAGCCGATAGCCGAGCCGGGCGGTTTCGTCTCGGCTTTCATACATTCCTCGGTTTCCGGAACCGTGAAATCCATCGGCCCGAGAAAAGACCTCGCCGGCAACGTCCAGACCTGTGTCGAGATTGCCGTTGAGGGTGACGAGTGGCTTGAGGGCATAGACAGGACGGCCACCCTTGTGACCGAAATCCCTGAGGACGGCAAGGCCATCATCGAGAAGATTCGCCTTGGCGGAGTCGTTGGACTCGGCGGTGCCACGTTCCCTACCCACGTCAAGCTCAGTCCGCCTCCGGGAAAGAAGTGCGAGATGCTGATCATCAACGGCTGCGAGTGCGAGCCTTATCTGACATCGGACTTCCGCACCCTTCTTGAGAAGGGAGAGCAGGTCGTTGTCGGTACTGCCCTGATCAAGCAGGCTCTCGGCGTCGCTAAAGCCACAATCGCCATCGAAGACAACAAGCCGGAGGCAATCGGGCATATTCAGAAAGTGATCGCCGACTTGAAGGGGAAATCCTCCAAGTATGAAGGAATAGAGGTTCTTCCGCTGATGAAGAAGTACCCGGAAGGCGGCGAGAAGCAGCTGATCGACGCCGTGATGCACCGTCAGGTGAAGTCCGGCGGACTGCCTATAGATGTGGGTGCTGTCGTGCAGAATGTCGCCACCGCTCTCGCGGTCTATGATGCCGTGCAGAAGAACAAGCCGCTGGTTGACAATTCCGTGACCGTAACGGGCGAGTGCTTCCCTAAGCAGGCCAACCTGCTGGTTAGGGTGGGAACTCCTCTGCGCTACATCATCGACTGTCTCGGAGGTGTACCTGCGGATGCCGTCAAGGTCATCAGCGGCGGCCCTATGATGGGCAAGGCCATAGCCAACCTCGATGCCGCGACATTGAAGGGAACCGGCGCCCTGCTGTTCCTCACCGGAGAGCAGACAAAAAGACATCCGGCCGGCAACTGCATCCGCTGCGGAAAATGCGCGGACGCCTGCCCTATGGGTCTGGAGCCTTTCCTGCTCTACCGTCTGGCGAAGGCCGGAGACACGGACAGCCTCGAACGCAACGCCGTGCAGGACTGCATCCAGTGCGGCTGCTGCCTGTACACCTGTCCGTCGTACATTCCTCTTCTCGACATCATCAGCCAGGCCAGAGGCCAGGTCATGGGAATAATGAAGGCGCGTGCCGCAGCCGCCAAGGCCGCCGCTGAAGCCGCAAAAGCAAAAACAGTATAAGACTACATCACTATGGACAAATTGTTGGTTTCACCGTCTCCGCACATCCATTCCAAGACCACGACTGCGGTCCTGATGAGGGATGTCGTGATTGCGCTGCTGCCTGCGGTGGTCGTGTCGGTCGTGTTCTACGGACTGGCCGAACTGCTGGTGCTGGCGGTCAGCGTCATTTCCTGCGTAGCACTGGAATATCTGATAACTAAGTATC
>CAVCDF010000073.1:0-8481 GCA_963600795.1 Anaerotignum sp.
TCTCTACACTCCGGCTGAATTCTATTTCAGCGAGACGGGAGTCCTTGAAAAAGTGTACGGCGAGAGGACCGGAGGCCGGAATACCATCCCGATGTTCTCCGTTTCCTACAACCACTTCTTCAAGAGATGGTTTTCTCTGGACACCAGGCTTTCATTCTCAGGCCGGTACAGGAATGTCTATTACGGCATAGAATCGAAGTACGACCACCGCGACTTCGACCCTTACGTGACCGTGATGGAGATGGCTCAGTTCACTTACCTCAATAGGGATTGGGTGCGGCTCTACTCTTCGGTCGGGCTCGGCCTGACGGCATATGACGGACTCTACCTGTCGTTGCAGACTACTCTGCTCGGTGTTTCGGTCGGAAAGAAGTTCTTCGGATTCGCCGAATGCGGCATTGGGGGGGAATACATCCTCCTTCACTGCGGACTCGGGTACAGGTTTTAATGTTCAATGAATATGAAAAAGATCACAATATGCCTTCTGGCGCTCGTTGCGGCGCTCGTTTCCTGCAAGAAAGACGACGTCTTCCCGTCTCCTGAGGAAAAGCTCAAGTCGGCCGCCGGTTCGATATTCAACAACACGGCGCTTCTGTCGGTGGACCTTCTTGATTTCTGCCTTGACTTCCAGGCTTACCTTGACGCTTCCGCTGAAGACAAGATTCTGGAGAAGTACAAGGCGATACGCAAGTCCGTGAGCAAGACAGGTGAGAATTCCTACGAGGTGACTGCCTACGACTTGATTCCGTCCTACGGCAAGTTCACAACGGACGGAAAATCCGTGAATGAACCTGGAGCGAAGTTCGTGTTCGATGACTTGGAAGCGACCGTGACCTGCACAGGGACGGATGAATGGGAGATCAGAGTATCCAGGACAGAAGGCAAAACCGCTGTCGAGGTCTACAGCAGGTACACATATTTCTATAGTAGTAGCGAAGATGTCTATGAATATGTGTTTCTCTACAGGAAAACATCGTCCGATGAACTTGCCGGGACCGTCAGCCTTGAGGGAACGCTTAAGAGCAAAGGTTCGAAGACCTCAGGCTACACCGCCAGCTATCGGACAGAGGGAGAATTCAAGCATCTTGGCGGCACTTCATTCTCTGGTGCGTTCAAGATGGAGATATTCGACGCTTCCGGCACACCTCTTCACGACTATACCCTTAATCTGTAGTCGTGGCGGGTAAGTTGTCCGCCACGGCTGCGCTTATGTTTTTTTTGCCGCATTGGGAAAAATGGAGTAATTTTGAAGTCTTGAATTTTTCGTCTTCAAAAGAACTCATATGACAGAAAAGATCATCATTCTGGATTTCGGCTCACAGGTCACGCAGCTTATCGGCCGCAGACTCCGCGAACTGAACGTTTACTGCGAGATCTATCCGTTCAACAAGGTTCCGGAACTCGATTCCTCGGTCAAGGGAGTCATCCTCTCCGGCAGCCCTTGCTCGGTGCGCGACAAGAACGCCCCTCAGATCGACCTGAGCGGCATCAAGGGCAGGTTCCCTCTTCTGGGAATATGCTACGGCGCGCAGTACCTCGCCCACAATTTCGGCGGTCAGGTGCAGGGATCCCTTGCCCGTGAATATGGCCGCGCGATGCTGGACGTGACCGACCCCGGGTCACCTCTGCTGAAGGGAGTCTCCTCCCGTTCGCAGGTCTGGATGTCCCACGGAGACACGATTGCGGCTCTTCCTGAGGGAGGCGAGGTCATCGCCTCGACCGAAAGCGTGGTGAACGCCGCCTTCCACATCAAAGGCGAGCAGACCTACGCGGTGCAGTTCCATCCGGAAGTCTTCCACACGACCGAAGGCACGAAGATCCTCGGCAACTTCGCTTTGGGAATATGCGGCTGCAAGGGCGACTGGACTCCGGACTCGTTCATCGAGACGACCGTGGCCAGCCTCAGGGCGCAGATCGGTGACGACAAGGTCATCCTCGGTCTCAGCGGGGGAGTGGACTCGACCGTCGCCGGAGTGCTTCTCAACAAGGCCATAGGCCACAACCTCACCTGCATATTCGTGAACAACGGCCTTCTGAGGAAGAATGAATACGAAGATGTCCTGGCTTCGTACAGGGATATGGACCTCAATGTCATCGGCGCCGACGCTTCCAAGGAGTTCATCTCGCAGCTGGCCGGAGTCACCGAGCCTGAGGCCAAGAGAAAGATCATCGGAAGGCTCTTCGTGGAGACCTTCGACAAATACGCCCGCACCATCGAGAACGCCCGCTGGCTCGCCCAGGGCACCATCTACCCTGACGTGATCGAGTCCGCCGGCATCGAGGGCATCGCCTCCAAGATCAAGTCCCACCACAATGTGGGCGGTCTGCCTGAGAAGATGAACCTCAAGGTGGTCGAGCCGCTCAGGATGCTGTTCAAGGACGAGGTCCGCAGAGTCGGCCGCGCCCTCGGCATCAAGGACGAACTCATCGGCCGCCATCCTTTCCCGGGCCCGTCGCTCGCCATCCGCATCATCGGCGACATCACGGAGGAGAAACTGAATGTCCTCAGGGAGGCCGACGACATATTCATAAAAGGGCTTCGTGAATATGACTGCTCAGCTCTTCATCTTCCGTCCGCTTCGGATCCGCGAGTTGAGGCGAAGAACCTTTATGACGCGATCTGGCAGGCCGGAGTGATCCTGCTGCCGATCAAGAGCGTGGGTGTGATGGGTGACGAGAGGACCTACGAGAATCCGGTGGCGCTGCGCGCCGTGGTTTCCACTGACGCGATGACAGCCGACTGGTTCCATTTCCCTTATGATTTCCTGGCCCAGGTCAGCAATGACATCATAAACAAGGTCAAGGGGGTCAACCGCGTAGTGTACGACATCTCGTCCAAACCGCCTGCAACAATCGAGTGGGAGTAGCCCGTACTCCTCTCATTGTCTGAAACATAAGAGTCCCTCTGCAGGATGTGCGGAGGGACTCTTTCGTCTATTCTATCTGTCTATTCCGTTCTGATTGCGTCGGCAGGGTTGGTGCGTGACGCGCGGACGGACTGGTAGAGAATCGATAGCACTGCTATCAGCAGCGAAGCGGCAGCGGCGGCGATGAAAATCCACGGACTCAGGCTGATTCTGTAGGAGAACCCTTCAAGCCAGCGGTTCATCAGGAACCATCCGAGCGGAACCGCAATGACGAACGACACCAGCAGCGGAGCGCAGAACTTGCCGATCAGCAGCGAAAGGATCTCTCCGGATGTGCTCCCCATAATGAGTCGCACTCCGACTTCCTTGCGGCGCTGCCTGATGAAGAACAGAGACATTCCGATGAATCCGAGAACGGAGATGAGTACGGCCACGCCGGTGAACATCCCCACAAGTTCCAAAGTGCGCTTCTCCTTCGAGAAGGACTGCTTCACGTTGGCCTCGATGTCACGGACCTTCCAGTCAAGGTTATCCGCCGTGCAGTTGTCTATTTCCGCGACCAGGCTGCGCAGGCGTTCTGCGGCATCTTTGGATCCGTCCGTCTGCACGAGAAAACTTGGGTCTTCAATCTTGTCCGTGTCGGCGATAGTTATGATGAAGTCCTTGTAAGGGTCCAGGACGTTCGACATGTGGAAATTGGCGAACACACCGGCAACCAGGGTGGACGAGCCGCCGTCCCAGATGATTTCGTGGGTGTCCTTGGAATAATTCACCCTGTTGGCCGCCTGTTCGTTGAGGTATCTGACATCTCCTTCGAGATGATTGTCTTCAACCAGTTTCAGACCTGTCATCGCGATGAATTCCTTGTCGCATTTCAGCTTGTACAGGAAGATGTCGTTCAAGTCTTTGTCTTTGCGTCCGATGACCTGCGTCGTGCTTTTGTCGAACGAAGTTCCGGTCCAGGTCCCAACCTTCCGGATGTACGGCTGCGAATTAAGGGCGTCACGCAGAACCTCGGGCTTGACCGACTCGACATAGAACATGTTCTCGGAGTTGTAGCCTAGCGGAGCCTTGACCAGCCAGTCTATCTGGAGAAGAATCGTGAGGGCGGCCGAAAGCATAGTTACCGTGATGATGTTCTGAAGGATGATGAACAGTCTGCTCAGCACCATCTTCGAATGGTATCGGAACGATCCTTTGACAATGTCGATCGGTTTGAATTTAAGCAGGGACAGCATCGGAATGATTCCGGAGACCGCTCCTGTCAGCAGGATGAAGGCAAGGCTTACCGAAACCGTTGCCGGATTGATGTCGTTCAGCAGATCTATCCTGCCCTGGAACATGTCGGCGAAGAAATCCTGCGAAAGCAGGGCCAGAGCGAAACCTGCAGCGAAAGAAACGGTCACCATAAGCGTGGATTCCACAATCAGTTCGACGGCGATTCCGCCGGCATCGCTTCCGAGCAGTCTTCTTGTGGCCACCTCCTTGGCTCTGAACCCGGTGTTGGCAACCGTGAGGTTGATGTAGTTGGTCACGGCGAAAAGAAGAATCGCCAGCACTACGGCAAGCAGAATCCCCAGAAGGCTCCTGTCACCCTTCAGGACTGACAGCCCGTCGTTCTGCGGCGCGAACATCAGGTCGTCCAGCGGTATAAGCACCGCCTGCGGGTCGCTGCTGAAGGCAAATGCCGGAACCTTCTCTTTCATATTCTTAGTTATCTCTTCCGCCTTGCCGTCGAGGGTTGCTCCCGGCCTCATCATAAGGAAGGAAGTCGTCGATCCGAACGGACCGGATGCAATCAGATAAGGTGAATCCCTGTAGCCGAGAATCTGAGGCGCACGTTCGCTGTTGGCAATGAGTTCAGTGCTGTTGGGAAGCGCGGTTCTGTCCAGATCCCTGATGACGGCTGAGACAGTGTAGACAAGTGAACTGTCGTACGGGTCGCCCTGCCCGTCGGTGTCGGAATAGACGCTCACATAACGAGTGCCGACGATGTTAAGAGGCTGGCCCAGAGGATATTCGTCCTTGAACAGTTCCCTGGCCAGAGACTCTGTGATGACGCATTTCTCCGGGCTGTCGAGCGCCGTTGCCCTGTCGCCTTCGATGAATTTGAAATCGAAGAAATCGAAGAATGTGGAGTCGGCAATCAGAACGTTCACTTCATCTCCGTTCCCGAGGCTGTTCCCGGAGAATCTGTCCTCGTGTTTGATTTTTGCAAGATGCATATTGATGCAGCAGACGGATTCTATTTCCGGGAAAGTCTCCTGGAGAGAATGCGTCTCGTCCGACCAGGTTATCAGGCCGTTCCCTGTTCCCAGCACTTCTATCCTCTTGTGGTTGTGGTGCCATTTGTCTATGCTGAACTGCCTGTACGTGTAGTCTCCGATGAGAATCACGAACATCAGGGAAATCGCAAGACCAACTACATTGATCACGGTGTAGAGCGGATTGTTCCGCAGGAATTTGAAGAATGATTTCATTCTGCTTGATTATAACTGAATAATAAACGTGTAAAGTTGCATTACTTGTGCCAGATTGTCTATTTTATTGATAATCAATAATAAATCCCTGGTGACGCAAGCCGCTGAGTGTAAAGAAATTTTACAATTCTGTCAAAATTCTTTACAACTTGCCGCGATGCAGGATATTCATTAATTTTGCATCCGTTCCCGCCGTTGACGGCGTGCGGGGCGAACTCGAAAGTTAATGATAAATTTTGATGTATGAATATTCTTAAAAAATCGGCCGCAGCGCTTCTCGCCGCACTGTGCCTCATTTCGGGAGGGAACCTCACCGCCCAGGAAACCTACAAGCCTGCAGGTACTTACAAATTCGCTGAAAAGGACGGGACGGAGCTGTTCCTTGATGAATATCCAGCCTCGGCCGGCAGCGTGACCTCGATCGGCGGTCAAAGGAAACCTGCCGTCGTGTTTGTCTTCGGCGGAGGATTCTTCACCGGGCAGCGCAGCGCCAAGAGCTACCTCAAATGGTTCAAGATGCTCAACGACGAGGGATACACCCTCCTCACCATCGACTACAGGCTCGGTCTGAAGGGCGTCAAGACCAAAGGAGGAATCGGTTCGGTCAAGCAGTTTTATCACGCCGTGACCATCGCCACCGAGGACCTGTTCAGCGCCGTGAAATACATTATCGACAACGCCGCCACCCTGGATGTCGACCCGGACAACCTGGTCATCAGCGGCTCGTCCGCCGGAGCGATGACCGTGCTGCAGAGCGACTGGCTTCTGAGCAACGGGAAGGCCACGGAGGCGCTTCCGGAAGGCTTCCGCTTCGCCGGAGTTATGTCCTTCTCCGGAGCCATCCTTTCCCGCGAAGGAATGCCGGGATATTCTCATACCCCTTCACCGACGGCATTCTTCCACGGCACTGCCGACAAGGTGGTCAACTACAAGAAGATGAAGGTGTTCAACTGGGCGTTCGCCGGCTCGGACAAACTTGTCAAAATCTTCAAGAAGAACGGCTACACCTACAACATCTACCGTTATCAGGACCACACTCACGAGATCGCCGATGCGATGGCCGAGACTTTCGCCGACCAGATCAGATTCCTTGAGACGAACGTGACAGGGAAGGTCGCCAGGAATGTGGACTGCACGATTGACGACCCTCAGATCCCTGAACCTCAGGGTTCGGCGAACCGCAAGGAACTCTACGGCAAGAACTGAATTACTTGCAAGACAGAAAACGGGGCGCCCGACCGGTCGGACTCCCCGTTTTCTGTCTTCGCAACAGGCTCTACTGCGTGTTCGTGTTCGAACATCAGTCTCGGCCCGTTGCTTGTGTTCACAACCTGCCCTACTGCAGATAGTTCTTGTAGACTTCGGCGATCTTCTTGTAGCCGGCCTCGTTAGGATGCAGACCGTCGGAGAACAGGGACTCGTCCAGAGTGCCGTCGGCCTTGGTCAGAGCAGCTTTGACATCCACGACATCGTAGTTGTCAAGGACTCCGGTGGCCAGAATCTCATCCACGGCAGCGTTGACCTTGTCCACCCTGTCGATGGCGTTCCTGCGTGGATAGATGTGGACGATGTGGATGCGGGCCGTTGGCTGCTTCACGCGGATGTACTTGATCAGTTCGACCATTCCCTCGGCAATCTTCTCCTCCGGACGGCGGTAGATGTCGTTGGTTCCGGCCATCACGAAGATGTGCTTGGCGCTGTAACCGTCGAGTTCCTCGTGCATCATACGCCACATCATATTCCCGAGACGATCCCAGCCGTAGCCGCAGTTAAGGACGTTCCTGTCGGCGAAAAGCACGTTCCAGGAATCGACTCCGGCGTGCCAGGTCGGATGGCTCGGCTCGCCTGACCAGTAGTGTGTGATGGAGTTGCCGATCATCACTATCTCCGGGTTCGGAGCGATGCATCTCTGACGGTAAAGCACCCTGCTGTGCCTCTCCGCCCAGTCGTACCAATGGAAATCGCGGCGCTGGCGCACCGGCATAAGAATCTCCGGCAGGTCGGTGGTCGTGCCGAGGGCGTTGAACAGGGCCTCGACGGTGGCCGTGGTGTCAGCCTCGGCTCCGTTGACCGCGAGGATGAATCCGGCTCCCTTGCTTTCCTTCTTGGACACCACTTTGACCGGGAAATCGGTTTTCCTTTGGATGATGTTCTTCACCGACATGGCCGGCCGGGCGACATTTTCGACCGGCACGTTGTAGAAGGCTATGCCCTTTTCAACCGGCACCGGCTCGAAATTGAAATATGATCCGCCGATGGCTCCGAACTCCATCCAGGTGACCTTGTTGTACAGAGGAAGGTAGAGCCTGAACCAGTTGCCTTTCTTGGCCTCCTTGCCATAGTCGGCCTTGAACGTGAACTGAAGAGTGTCTCCGGCGGCTTTTCCGAGGTCGTAAGTGCCGTCAAGGAGATGGTAGATGCCATCGTTGTCTATGTCGAAGAGATCCACTCCGACGGACGCCATCTCGGTCGCGCCGGCCGGGACGGAGCGGCCGTCAAGGACGTACCTTACAACAATCTCCGGTGCGTTCGTACCGAAATCCAGGTAGCCGAGGCTGAAGTCCCATTTTGTCTTGTAAGGGCTTTTTGCATTCTCAGTCAACGGGTTGTGCCAACTGGCGGCCGGCTGCGCGGCAAGCGGCAACGAAAACAGCGGCAACGAAAACAGCAGCGCCAGTGCCAGAGCCGACACCGCCGTCTTTAAAGTGATTCTTGTGTTCATTATCGTTCTTGTGTTCATTATCGTTCTTATGTTCATTATCATTTGTGTTTTCTGCATTCGAATAAATCCCTGGAACAAATTCCAGGTCTTCAATTTTCTAAGCCCAAAGATAAGGATTTTATTGGGGAACTATATACCAGTCTACCCTAAATAGCAGAATGAAAACGTTACCGGTGAGGTATGGCGGAGGTGAAGGGCAACGAAAACGGCCGGAAACGTTGCCGGAGAGGTACGGGCGGATGTGACGGGCGACGGAAACGCCCCGAAACGTTGCCGGAGCGGGATGGCCGGAGGAGGGGACCGGCGAGAGGAACTCTTCATATTGTAAGCAAAGCGGATAATGTGGAGAAGGTGGAGGGAGCCGCGGTTCTGAATTTTGGTAACGTGCAAAATTCAGGTTCGTGGCTCCCTC
>CAVCDF010000074.1:0-10392 GCA_963600795.1 Anaerotignum sp.
CTACAAATGGAGGGCGATGAGGGCCAACGGAGTGCCTGAGGAATACATCACCGGAGGAACCAGAACCCCTTGGGAGACCTTCGAGAAGTGGGCGGAGACTATGCCTTACCTGATGCGCAACCCTCTCTACCACTGGTCCCACCTTGAACTCAGCCGCGTCTTCGGCATCGACAAGGTGCTGAAGCCCGAGACGGCGAGGGAGATCTTCGAGGAGTGCAACGCCCTTCTCGCCACCGAGGAGTACAGCGGCCAGAACCTCATCCGCAAATTCAACGTCGAGGTGGTCTGCACCACCGACGACCCTGTCGATGACCTGCGCTGGCACAAGATGATAGCGGAGCATCCTTTCGGAACGAAGGTGCTGCCTGCCTGGAGGCCCGACAAACTGATGGCCATCGACGACACCGCCGCTTTCAATGAATATGTAGGGAAACTCGCGGCCGCGGCCGATGTGGACATCCGGTCATATTCATCGCTGCTGGACGCTCTGCGCCGCAGGCACGACTTCTTCGCCTCGATGGGCTGCCGCCTTTCCGACCACGGTCTCGACACCTTCTACGCCGAGGACTACACGGAGGCGGAGATCGACAGGATCCTCCGGACAGCCCTTTCGGGCAATCCGGTCGAGCCGGGCGACGTCGCCAAGTTCAAGAGCGCCATCCTTTACGACCTCGCCGTGATGGACGCCGAGGCCGGCTGGACTCAGCAGTTCCACGTCGGACCTCTGCGCAACAACTGCACGAGGATATTCTCAACCGTCGGCCCTGACGCCGGATGCGACTCGATCGACGACAAGACTGTCGCTGCCGCCGGCAACAGGTTCCTCGACCTGCTGGACAAGACGGGCAACCTCGCCAAGACGATCCTCTACTGCCTGAACCCTAAGGACAACGAGGTGATGATGACGATGGCGTACAACTTCAACGACGGCTCGGTGCCGGGCAAGATGCAGTTCGGCTCGGCCTGGTGGTTCCTCGACCAGGAGAACGGAATGCGCCGTCAGATTGACGCCCTCTCCTCCCTGGGCCTTCTGAGCCGTTTCGTCGGGATGCTGACCGACTCCCGCAGCTTCATCAGCTACCCTCGCCACGAGTACTTCCGCAGGATTCTCTGCGATGTCCTCGGCTCCGACGTGGAGAGCGGAAGGATTCCTGAGAGCGAGATCGGTTCCGTCGCCAGGATGGTCAGGGACATCTCCTACTGCAACGCCAAGAACTACTTCGGCTTCTGACAGCCCGGTCCGTATCCAATTCATCCGATATGCCCAGTTATCTCCAGATAGAGAACATCTCGAAATCCTACGGGCCGAAGGTGCTTTTCGAGCACATCGGCTTCAACATCAACGAAGGGGACAAGATCGCCCTCATCGCACCGAACGGCACGGGCAAGACCAGCCTGCTGCGCATCCTCGCCGGGAAGGACAGCTCCGACTCGGGCGGAAAAGTCATATTCCTTAAAGACATCCGCATCGCCTTCCTTGAACAGGAGTATGAATATGACCCCGAAGCGACCGTCTGGGACCAGATAATGGGGGACAGCGGGCGGTGGACGCAGCACCTTGACCCTGAGCATCTCGCCGAGTACGAGCAGCGTGTCCGCAGGCTTCTGACCTCCTTCGGGATGGGGGACTGGGACAGGAAGATGAAGGTGCTTTCCGGCGGCGAGGTCAAGCGCACGGCCATCATAGTGATGCTGGCCAGCGAGGCTGACTTCTTCATAATGGACGAGCCGACCAACCATCTGGACATCGACGGCATAGAGTTCCTCGAGAACTATCTTTCCCACGCCCGCTGCACCCTTCTGATGGTGACGCACGACAGGTATTTCCTGGATTCGGTGGCGAACACGGTGATGGAGATGGACCGCGGCGCCGTCTATGTGTACAGGGGCGACTACCAGAACTATCTGGAAAAGAGGCAGGAACGCATAGACAACTACAACGCCGAGACGGACAAGGTCCGCAACATTCTGCGCCGCGAACTGGAGTGGATGCACGCCAGCCCCTGCGCGAGGACCGGCAAGGCCAAGTACCGCAAGAACGCCTTCTACGAACTGCGGGACCGTGCATCGCAGGTCTACAGGAGCAGTTCGGTCAATCTTGACGAGATGGGCCAGGCCTCCAGGCTCGGCACGAAGATCATAAACTGCAGGGATGTCAGTTTCCGCTACGGCGGCGACTGCTATCTGGACCATTTCACCTACAATTTCCAGCGCTACGAGAAGGTCGGCATAGTCGGAAGGAACGGGGTGGGCAAGACCACCTTCATCAATCTTCTTATCGGGAATATGTCTCCCGATGATCCGGGCGAGGTCTCCGGGGTCATCGAGAGGGGAGAGTCACTGAAGATAGGGTACTACCGCCAGAGCGGTATGAGTTTCGATGAGGAACAGACCGTTCTGGAGACCGTCAACGACACCCATCTTTTGAGCCGTTTCCTGTTCCCGCACGACATGCTGAACAACCGCATCTGCAAGCTCTCCGGGGGAGAGAAGCGGAGGCTCTACCTGCTGACCATCCTGATGCGGCAGCCGAACCTGCTGATAATGGACGAGCCTACGAACGACCTCGACATCGTGACCATCAACATCCTGGAGGAGTACCTGAAGGAGTTCAAAGGGACTCTTATTCTTGTCTCGCACGACAGGCATTTCCTCGACAGGCTGGTTGACCATCTGTTCGTGTTCTGCGGCGACGGCGTGGTCAAGGACTTCATCGGCAACTACAGCCAGTACCGGGAGTACCTGAAGGACTACGAGGCCGAGAAGCGGAGCCGGGCCGAAGAAGAGAAAAAGGCCGCCAGGACTTCTTCTCAGCCGTCTGCCGGAGCGCCGGCGGAGATTCCGGCACAGCGTGCGGAAGGTCCGCGCAAGCTCAGCTACAAGGAGCAGAGGGAGCTGGAACAGCTTGAAAAGGACATCGCCGCGCTTACCGGCGAGAAATCCGGACTTGAGTCCAGAATGAACGGAGAAGTCACCGACCCTGAGGAACTCAGGGAGATCACGACCCGCTTTTCGGAGATTTCTGCGGTCCTTGACGAAAAGGAGACAAGGTGGCTGGAACTCTCGGTCCAGTAGGCTCCGTTTTCGTTATGTCGTTATTTTTGTGTATGTTTGCGGAATCAACGTTTTAGAGACATTTTTACTGCGATGTTCAGGAAACTTGCGGACAGAGTGAAAGGAATGAAGCTGTCGATGAGGATGAAGCTGACGCTCAGCCTCAGCGCAATAGCCGTGTCGTTGCTGGTTTCCAGCGTAATCTCCATAATGGAGTACTACAGGATGAGCAACTATGTCTCAGACCTGATCGCCGACAACATCAAAAGCATAAACGTTGCCCAGAAGCTGGCGGAGGTCGCCAACCAGTACAATCTCGACCTCCTGACGGTCATAGGGGACGATTCCGTCAACACGCTTCCGGATTTCAGGCAGCAGGAGTTTATGGACCATTGCGACTCGCTGCGCAGTTCGCTGATGTCCTCCAAGATGCTTCCTCTGACCGATTCGGTGGTTTATGCCTATTCGGCCTATATGCTGACGTCGCTTGAACTCGACGATGTCCTGCTGTCGGACTTCATCGACACCCGCTCCTGGTATTTCGACAGGCTGCAGCCGCAGTTCAGGAGACTCAACAACTACATCGACGTTCTGAACGGGGCTATCTACGCCGATCTGGAGAAGAATTCCCTGACTTTCCAGAGAGGGTTCTACCGGAGCATAATCCCTGGAGCGGTGGCCGTAGGAGTGGGGCTTCTGCTCGTGCTGATGCTCCTCTTTTTCCTCCTTGTCTATTACGTCAATCCTATCTACCGGATGCTTGCCGGACTGAACGCCTACAGGTCCGTCAACCGGAAATATTCCTACACTTTTGAAGGTGACGACCAGCTGGCCGAACTGAACGACGGAGTCACTGAACTCGTCCGCGAGAATCAGATGCTGCGCAGGCGCGTGTCCAACCTCCGCGCCAAGCTTGCGGCTCATCCTGGCTCCGACCGGGCGGATAGTCAGGTGAAGGCGGGAAACGAACAAGATTCCTCCAGATGAACATCAAGGTGATATCCAGAAACGTGGGCTACGCGCTGCTCGTCAGCGCGCTGTTCATGTTCCTGTCCATACTGGTCTCGGTGGCGAACGGCAACGACAGCGCCCTCGCCGCCCTGATGATCAGCTTCACCATCACTTTCACGGTCGGAATATTCCCTTTCATATTCGTAAGGAAGTCGGCCGCCATAACCCTCAAGGACGGGTATATGATCATCGTCCTTTCCTGGCTGCTTTCGTTCGTGTTCGGAATGCTGCCATATGCTCTGTGGGGAGGACCGTTCAACGTCATAAACGCCTGGTTCGAAAGCGTTTCGGGATTCACAACGACGGGAGCCACGATTCTGGAGAACGTCGAGGCCCTGCCGGACAGCCTTCTTTTCTGGCGTTCTTCGACGCATTTCATCGGAGGCTTGGGAGTAGTGGTGTTCCTTCTGCTGATCATCCCGAGTTCGTCGCAGATGCGGCTCAGGCTGACAAACCTCGAACTGTCGTCGCTGTCGAAGAGGGAGTACCGCTCCGGAGTGAACAAGACCGTGTACATATTCACCTATGTCTATTTCGGGATGGCGGTGGCCTCGTTCATTCTTTATGTGCTGGCGGGGATGAGCCCCTTCGACGCCGTCAACCACGCTATGAGCGTTACCGCCACAGGCGGATTCAGCACGAAGAACCTGTCGATAGGCGCATACGACTCGATCCCGATCGACCTGATCACGATGTTCTTCATGCTGCTGTCGTCCATCCATTTCGGGATGGTCTATGTGACTGTGGTCACAAGGTCTCTCAAGCCGTTCAGGAACGAGATATTCAAATTCTATCTCTGGTCCCTGGTTGTTGCGGGTGCGATCGTGACGCTGTCGCTCAAGTTCCAGGGAGTGGAGCAGCGTTGGGGCGACGCCCTGCTTTCCGGCTCGTTCCACGTCTTGAGCTTCGCTTCCACGACAGGTTTCAGCATTGCCGACAACAGCATGTGGCCTGCGCTTCCGTCAGCTATGCTTCTCTTCGTGGGAATATGGTGCGGAATGTCCGGATCCACTTCCGGAGGCGTCAAGTCGGACAGGGTGCTCCTGCTCTGCAAGGAGATAAAATACAGGCTGCGGACGGTGATGCATCCGGCTTCAGTAAATGAAGTCAGGGTGAACGGCCGTGTCGTGCGGCAGGAAGATGTGACTCCGCACATCCTCTACCTCGCCTTGTACTTCATGGTGCTCATCATCTCGGTGTCGGTCTGCCTGGTCCTCTGTCCTGACAGCAGCCACGCTCTGACGGCCACGCTGACTTCCCTCAGCAACGTAGGAATCTCGGTCGGCGACATAGGCTCGCTAGGCAATTTCAACGCGGAGACCCAGCCGGCGAAATTCCTCTACACGGTGGACATGTTCCTCGGCCGTGTCGAAATCTATCCGATCCTGGCCGTGGCAATGATGCTGTTCAGCAGACGGAACAAGTAAGCTATGGACAGAGGGGATTTCTTTTACAGGCGATTCAGGGACAGTTTTCCGTATGACCTGACGGAGGACCAGGATTCGCTTTTCCGGCAGATCGCCGATTTCATCACCTGCGACGACGCTGACATCCTTGTCGTCAACGGTTATGCAGGCACCGGAAAGACATCGGCGATGGCGGCGGTGATCAGTTCGTTCGACGACCTGAGGCCGGTGCGACGCGCCTCCGGGGAAACCGCGGAAGAGCAGGGGAAGGATGAATATGAAGAAATATGCTTCCTGATGGCTCCGACGGGCAGGGCCGCCAAGGTCCTCTCCCTCTATGCCGGGAAACCGGCCAGGACAATCCACAAGTGCATCTACCGCCAGAAATCTGTTGGCGATGACGGCTTCGGACAGTTCTCGCTCGCTCCGAACAAGATGTCCCACAAGCTTTTCATAGTCGACGAAGTCTCGCTCATCGGTATCGATGACCAGCAGCGGCAAAGTTCCGCTCAGTTCGGCACGGGCGATCTTCTGAAGGATCTTGTCGAATATGTCAGGGCGGGCAACGACTGCCGCCTGATTCTCATCGGGGATTCGGCCCAGCTGCCTCCGGTCGGTATGGAAGCTTCGCCGGCCCTCGCGAAGGAATGTATGGACTGTTTCGGTGGGGTCCGTTACGCCGGCCTTTCGCAGGTGGTGCGCCAGAAGAAGGAATCCGGCATCCTGCACAACGCCACGATTCTGCGCAACCTCATAGCGGAAGACCCTTATGGTGGAGCGGTATTCTCTCCGGCCGACCTGCATCTGTGCGCAGAGGGATTCGACGATGTGGTGCGGATTACCGGCGGGGAACTGATCGACAGCCTCAATTCGGCGTATTTTTCTGAATATTCTAAGGACGATGCGGTTGTGCTCTGCCGCTCAAACAAGCGGGCTAACCGCTACAACGCCGGCATAAGGGCGCAGGTCTTCTACGACGAGGACCGGCTGGTGAGAGGGGAGAAGCTGATGATTGTCAGGAACTGCTACCAGTTCACTGAAGGGATCGAGGGTATGGACTACATCGCCAACGGCGACATCGCCAAACTGATGTCAGTCAGGAATTTCGAGGACAGGTACGGACTTCATTTCGCCGATGCTCGGCTGTCTTTCCCGGACTATGACGACGCCGAGATCGTCGCGAAGGTCTGTCTGGACACTCTCGAGTCGGAGTCCGCTTCGCTGACCTACGAGCAGCAGAACCTGCTTTACAAGGGCGTCGACGCCGACTATGCTGACATAAAGAGCAGGAAGAAGCGTTACGAGGCTGTGCGCGAGGATCCGTTCTACAACGCCCTGCAGCTCAAGTACGCCAACGCCATAACCTGCCACAAGAGCCAGGGCGGACAATGGGCCTGCGTGTTCATCGACAATCCGTTCTGGCAGGATGAACTTACGGTCGATGACCTCAAATGGCTCTACACGGCCCTGACCAGGGCCACGGACAAGGTGTACCTTGTCAATTTCAAGGACGAATATTTTGAAAATTGTTGACAATCTGAATATGAAAAGAATGTTGTTGATGATGGCCGTGCTTGTCTGCACGGCGGCGGGCGCCCAGGATTTCGAGAGGATTCCGGCGGCCTGGAAATGGGTCGGAAAGAACGAGGTGGCTTTCACTTACGACTGGTCGTTCAGCGGCGAGAAGGATTTCTCGGTCAACGCTGCGACCGGAAAGGTGACAGAGGGCATAGATTACTGTTCTCCGGTGTTCCCGGACTTCCCGTTCTTTCCTGAAGGCGCTGTCAACCTGACATATTCACCGGACTCCACGATGATGGCGTTCACAAGGGACAATGACCTCTGGGTCACCGATGTGGCCACCCGCAAAGAGACCCGCCTGACCTTCGACGGGTCCGACGTGATCCTGAACGGCTACGCCTCGTGGGTCTACTATGAAGAGATTTTCGGCAGGGCTTCCCGCTACAAGGCGTTCTGGTGGTCTCCTGATTCGAAGAAGATAGGATTCTACCGTTTCGACAACACCCTCGTGCCGGTTTTCCCGATATATTCACCGTATGCCGAGGACTACGACCGCTCCGGAATGCAGTTGTCATATTCACAGAAAGCCGGCGCCGCCGTCGCTTTGCAGGGTGTTTCTCCGACAGGAGGGTCGGTCAGGATGACCCGTTACCCGAAGTGCGGCGACAACAATCCGAAGGTCCGGATCGGCATCGCCGATGTCGCTTCCGCAAAGGTTGCCTGGGCCGATTTCGACGAGAACGAGGACCAGTACTTCGGCACTCCGTTCTGGGGCAAGGAGGGTGAAGCCTTCTACATCCAGAGAGAGCCGAGGACTCAGAACACGCTGGACCTCTACGCCGTGTCGCCTGCCGACGGCTCGAAGAAGCACATCTACCACGAAACCTATCCGACCTGGCTTGACTGGATCGACGGGATGCTTTTCGGCCGTGAAGGAATCTATATGGTCCGTTCCTTTGAAACTCTCTGGCAGCAGATCTACTATCTGTCCTATGACGGCTCGGTTCTCAAACGTCTGACGGACGGCGAAAACTGGAGGGTGTCGCTGGTGGATGTCAAGGAAGGCAAGGCCGGCAAGGGGTTCGACGGCAGCGCTTCGGAGGTGTTCTTCATCGCCGAACGCGATTCAAGAGTGCGCTCCTGCCTGTACGCGGTCAAGGGAGGAGAAGTCAGGAACATCTCCGGTGCGGATTACCACGCTTCCCTCGTGTCGCTTTCGCCTGACAAGAGGTACGCGGTGTCTTCGGTCAGCAACTCGGTGACTCCGAACCAGGTCTGGATCTTCGACCTCCTGAAGCCGCGCAAGTCGTTCAAGGTGGCTGACAAGGCTGCGGAGAGCTTCGACGCTTCACGCTACGCCTTCCCGAAGCACGTCACGATGACCACGGGCGACGGTCTTGAACTTCCGGCGATGATCGTCTATCCGAAAGATTTCGATTCCACGAAGAAATATCCGGTCCATATGGACATCTACGGCGGTCCGGACTCTCCTCAGGTCAGCGACCGTTACCGGTCTCCTTCCTACTATGAATGGTACGCCGAAAACGGCATAATCGAGATTGTGGCCGACTGCCGCGCATCGGGACACAACGGCCGCAAGGGTCTGGATCAGATCTACAGGCATCTGGACGAGAGGGAAGTGCAGGATTTCGTCGAGTGGGCGGAATGGCTCAAGGCTCTGCCATACGTGCAGGGGGACAAGATCGGTGTCGAAGGCTTCTCTTTCGGCGGCACGATGACCGTCCTTCTGGTGATGAACCATCCTGACGCGTTCCACTACGGCATCGCCGGCGGAGGAGTCTATGACTGGGCGCTTTACGACACGCACTACACGGAGCGGTTTATGGACACTCCGGCCAACAATCCTGACGGTTATGCCTCCACCAGGGCCATAGCGAGCGCCTCGAACTATCCTGTCACGGAGGAGAATTACGACGGATCTGTGATGCTGAAGATCACCCACGGGACGGGCGACGACAACGTGCATTTCCAGAGCACGCTGCAGTTGGTCGATGCCCTCCAGAAAGCCGGAAAGAAGTTCGAACTGATGATTTATCCGGACGGAATGCACGGTTACCGTGGCTATCAGGGCGAACACTTCAGCGAAGCCAACAACGCATTCTGGCTCAAGTACCTGAAAGGGGAGTAAAACTTGAAAGTGATGGGCAGGAACATTCAGTCAGCCGTTCTGTCGCTGTGTCTGCTTGCGGCCGCTTCGTCATTGTGCGCCGGGCAGACGGTGACAAGCAGCGCCCAGATTCCGGGCCTGAGGCCGTACAAGGTGGATCTGGAATATATGCCGCGTGCCGAGAAGGACTCGGTGCGATGGTCGCCGAACTCTGGAAGGGCGGCGACGGAGTGACTGCGGCCGTGTTGCCAATCGAGAGCCTGATCGGGGCGGCAGTGGTGGAATATGCCTTGTCCGAAGGCGGTTACGGCCTTGTCCGCAGCCTGCTTGAGTGCGGAAGTTACGCCGGCGCCGATGGCTTCATCCGGGGACTTCTCTGAAGAACCGGGCGTCTTGGGAATCAATCGTCTTCCGTTCCGGTCTCCGGCGGCTCCTGGTCTTCGGGACTCAGGGCCGCGGGAATTATTGATTCTGCTCCTTTGCGTCTTGCGGAGGTGCTGATTTTCCCTTTCGGCTTCTTCGGCGTCAGTCCGAGATTCTCCAGTTTCCGGATCTTCTTCAGAACGCTCTGGTTGTTGCCGGAAAGCTTGTCGGTCGAAGTCCTGTAGGCTTCCTGCGCCTTGTCTAGCAATGAACCGACGGCGACATAGCTGTCCATCCAGCCTTTCAGCTGGCCCATCAGTTCCTCGGCGGTCCTGTAGACGTCCGCGATGTTCTTCTCCTGGTCGGCCTGCTTCCAGGCCATCTGAATCATATTCAGCACTATGATCAGGGTCATCTGACTGACGATCAGAACATTGTTGTCCTTCGCGGTCTGCCAGAGCAGCGGGTCCTCCTCCAGCATAAGTCTGAAGGCCCCTTCCATCGGGATGAACATCAGGTTGTAGTTCACCTTGCGCCTGCCGGCCGGGATGAAAGAGGCGTAGTCCTTGGTCTTGAGTTCGTCCACGTGGTTGCGTACGCTCTTCGCGTGCGCCTTTGCCCATTTCTTCCTGTCTGCGACTGTCTCCGCGTTGACATATTCCTTGAAAGCCTTGAGGCTGACCTTGGAGTCGATGATGACGATCGTGTCGTCTGGGTAGAGGACCATCACGTCGGGAATCATCGTTTTGCCTTCACCGCTCTTGATCTCGTGTCCGGAACCGTCGGTTATGACGCTCTGGGTGAGGAAATGCGTGCCTTCGGTGAGTCCGGCGTTCCTGAGAATGTCGGTGAGAAGCATCTCGCCGAAGTCCCCCTGGACCTTTGAATATCCTGTCAGAGCGTCGGCAA
>CAVCDF010000075.1:0-23751 GCA_963600795.1 Anaerotignum sp.
GTTTATAATGATAAATTTCGTATTCTCTATTGGCGACCACAAATTTGGGATGACGCAAGATTTCCGGCATATCCTCGGCCGGCATATCCACATTTTCTTGCGAATTTGCGTGGGTGCCGACATTACCGATATTGTGAATTAGATTATGTGACGGAACTATGCCAAGTCCTCCGGTTTTTTGCCTTGTATACGCCCACTGGGAATCCCAAGAATGGCGGACCTCATCTTCAATATGTTGATACTTCTCGAGTATGTGTTTATTTGCCCGTTCCCCAATTTTTTGACTTGGAGAAGTATTTATGCAACCTCCATCATCAACCCACTCAGGGGCGTCTTTCATATACATATCGAATTGGTCCCACACTCTTTTCCATGTTGCCCATCCCCAGGTATGAGCGTAATGTGTAAAAATATAATCCTTATTCTTGAAAAAACGTGAACCACTATGATGCGAACGTCCGCTGATGATATTCACACGTTCATCATCCTTATACCTTTCAAGCATCTCATTACAGAAGCGGAAAAATGATCTGGATGGAACACAGTCATCTTCAAGAACAATTAGTCTATCTTCATTTTCAAAAGCCCAGGAAATTGCACCGGAGGGGCCAAAGCCACAGCCCACATTCTTGTCCCGAAAGAGGGTATGAACTTCGCAAGGCCAATCCACCTGTTTTATAATATCTCTGACTTTCTGGACTTTATCGTCCTCATTTTTATTTGGACGTGCGCCATCAACTGCATAATAGAGTTTTCTCGGTTGTTCATTACGGACAACATCAAAAACCTGTTGCATATCATCAGGCCGGTTGAATCCGATTAATAAGATAGGCGCCTCTATATAGTTCTTAAGTTGTTGGTCTTTCATATGCATATAAGTCAAATTAATACTTTAGAGAATGATATAACAGAAACACTAATCTTCATTATCGTCTGGACACAAAAGTCCTTGTTTGTGAAGGCCACTCACTTGCCTTTCAAGTAAACGATTGGCATGTTTTTGAAAAATGTTTGATAATCTAGCCCTTGGAGATAATACGTCGTCATTCCAGTTACCATCGTGAGTCAGAACTTGTAGATGTTGGACATTATTGTCATTCAGGACATCTTCAAGGCGATCGAAGCGCCAGTAGCCAAGGCTGTCGCTGCAATAGTTATAATGCTCTTTGAAGAATGAGGAATAAACGTTAATCAAACCGCCATAGCGATAATTGAGGCAGCTGTGTGTAAAAGGAGTAGTGTTATGGAATGAAAATGTGTCTATTTCCACTCCGAAGTTACGCTCCAGATACTGCTTATCAAGAGTGATAAAATCATCCAATTGTTTTTCATCATTGATTCCCCAATAACGGCAATCGAAATGGAGCCCTACCAGATGCCCTAGTTCTTGTATTTCGCGGAAGACTCGTGAATAATGCCCGTTAAACAAGTTATAATATGAACTATGCAACTGGAAGAAATAGCTCGTCTTTACCCCTTCATTTGCCTCGATTTGTGCCATACGCAGAGCGTAATCCGGTTCAAACTCCACATCGTGACGCCAAATTACATCTTTACGTTCATCCACATATTCATCCTTATGCAGAATGAATTCAAAGCCTTTTTCTTTGGCAAGTCTAATCAGACGATGATAATTCTCAAAGGTAAAATCATCAAAATTATATTTTTCTCTGTTGGTCATAATCTAAAGCACATCTATCATTTTCAAATACTCTGGCCATTCGCCCATATCATGCCATGAGTTTTCACTTACCGGGAAACAGCCAACTCGTCCACCGCGCTTCTGGACTTTCTCCATCAGGTGTGTGATATGGAAGAACTCGCCTTTAGGTATCTCGTTAATTAATTCAGGATTAAGAATATAGACTCCTGTATTCACCTGATAGGTATGTTCTGGCTTTTCTTTTATGGCAGTCATTAGACCATCTGCTCCTGTTTCAATAACACCATAAGGAATCTTGAAACTCTTTACCATCGTCACAATAGTCATATCATTACGATTCTTGACATGATAGTCCCAAACGTCACGGTAGTCCTGCTCATTTATACTGTCGCAGTTGCTGACGAAGAATGGTGTCGTAATCTTACCTTTCAGCATAGAAACGCTTCCGATAGTGCCGAGAGGCTTGTCTTCCATAAAGAACTCTATGTCGTATTTATGCTCGAGCTGTCCGAGATAGAATTTCATTATATCCGCCTTGTAGTTGATGCTCATATAGAACTTATGGCAACCTATGCCTTCGAACTGGTCCATAATGACTTCCAATATGGTCTTATCTCCTATTGGGACAAGAGGTTTGGGCAGGACATTGGTAATTGGCTTAAGACGTGTCCCTTTACCACCGGCCATAATGACGACTGGAAGGTCTATTTTCTTACGATGATCAACCTCGGAACTGGTGAAGATTTCACTCCAAAGGTATACGTCAACAAGTTCGCCTTTCTCATCAACTACAGGCATACATTCAGCCCGCAGAGCCAACATCTTCCTCTTAACCTGGTCGAGAGGTTCATCAGGAGAAACGAATTTCTTCTTTTTCTGGAGAATTGTCGAAACCTCCACATTCATATTCACGCCATTGATGATAGCACGCTGAATATCACCAATAGTGAGAATACTCTGAAAGCGCTCCTCCGCGAACACGAAAAGCATCTTGACCTTGACCTCATCCATTCTCTTAAGAGCCTGGATAACAGACACTGTGTTCTGAATTACGCGATCCTTGATTTTATGCGATATAGGCATATTAATACTTTTATTTATAAATATTTACGCATCTCTAACAAAGTCTCCCCATTGACTATTTTACTTTGTCCAGTATATAGGAATCCCTCGTTCTCATAGAGATTTCTAGCTATTTTATTACTTATATCAACATCTAATGACACACTTGAAAAATGTTTATCAACAATGAGTTTATATGCAGCATTCATCAATTGTTTTGACAATCCCAATCCTCTATAGCCATTAAGCACTTCTAAATTACTTTATCCTGCCCTTCAGATTGAATACATTTGAAGAGCCTCTCTGCAAATGTAGTGTCTCCGAAAATGACTAAATTTCTCATTCTATGGTCACTAAAGAGTTAATCCTTTTCTTGTAGTTGTCCACAAGTGTATCTATCTCCGCCCTATTATCAGCCGCAACGATAAACTCTCCATAACGATTGAGTGAACTGGTAATCTGATTGACTTTGTCGCCTACTTTGAGCTTTAAGTCAAACGATTGGACGTTAGGCCACGTCGGGACTCCTTTTATCTGGGCGGAGATTGATTTCACTATGCCGACGGGAAAGGAGAAGAAGCAAACAGCGGATGACTTATTGACTCGACCAGTTGTTGTGTTAACGGATTCCCCCATTGCAATATGCAGAAGTTGATCTTCCAGATTGATACCAGTAGAGAGCGGTGTCAGGGTGGAAGTTATATAATCTCCACCAAGACGCGGGGAGGTTTCAATCACGAAGATGCCACGGTCATTAACTTTCAACTCAGTGTGGGAGGCGCAGTTTTCAAAGTTAAGACAGGACGCAATCTTTGATATTATCTCGCGGATTTCAGCCTGCTGGGATTCCGTAAGATTTGCCGGTTGCTTGTGACCAAGCTCTACATTGTACGGGAATTCAGTAGTCTTTTTCTCGGTAAACTGGATAACCTCAGATTTACCCCCGTAATGGAGAGATTCGATGCTGAACTCACGGCCCTCAAGGTATTCCTCCACCAGTACAGTGTCCAAGTGAGAGTATTGCAGTGCTTCATCAATGCACTCCTGCAATTCCTGGAGGCTTCTGCAGAGTTTTACTCCACGACTGCCGGAGTTGTCGCGAGGCTTGCAAATTATAGGGAATGCCAAATCTTTAGCTTCATCGGCGTTGTGAATCAATCTTCCCTGTGCACAAGGCACACCACCTTCGATGAAACGGGCTTTCATCTGATACTTGTCTGTGGACCAGACTGCGGTTTCTACTGAGTAGAAAGGGAGACTGAGAGCCTTGGCAATGCGTGCCATCATTACAAGCGGCTTGTCGGTGGCGGCTGTGACGACTGCGGAAATACCGTACTTTTCAGCTACCGCCAATGTGCCTTCATAGTCCTGCCCTCCGACAACTTCGAAAGCGTCACAGGCATTTCTTGCATAAGCATCTTCACAAGGGTCAATGCCCACTGTGAAAAGGCCCATTGCCTTAGCCCGATTGATAATTGACAATTGGAGTTCCCCCACTCCAAATATCAACACTGATTTCCTATCCATAGATTTCTTTGATGCCATCAGCTACGACCTTGCAGATAAGATCTATCTGCTCCATTGTCAAGGCTGCATACATTGGGAGAGTCACTTCGTTGTCCGTTACATAGTCCGTTTGCGGAAGAACTGCACCACAGTCACGGAATGTAGAGAAATGATGCGCAGCAGGATAATGAACCGAAGTCTGTATTCCATTTGAATGGATGTACTCGCGCAGGGCGTTGCGTTTTTCCCTTGTCGAATCCTTGATTACTATCGGGAAAATGTAGTTGCTGGTGAATTCAGTGCAGTCGGCGAAAGGTACGATTACACGGTCTATCTTAGAGAGATTCTCCAGATAGCGCTTACGGACAAGATCTCTGACTTCAAGGTCTTTCGGAAGTTTCTTGAGCTGCTCGATGGCAATGGAGGCGCGGATATCATCCAGTCTGAAGTTATATCCCAGACAAGTGATATCATATTCCGTGGCGTGACCGCTTGCACGCTGATAGCTCATAGTGCTCATACCGTGGCTGCGGATCAGGCGTGCCTTTTTAGCCATTTCCTCATTGTTGGTGACAAACATACCGCCTTCGCCAGTAGAGATGTTCTTGTTAGAGAAGAAGCTGAAGCTGGCGCAATCTCCTATTGTTCCAAGTTTCTTCCCGTTGTACTCGGAAAGCGGACCGTGGCAAGCATCCTCGATGACTTTGAGATTATGCTTGCGAGCGATTTCCATAATCGCGTCCATATCGGCGGGAAAGCCGGCAAGATGAACTACAATGATACCCTTAGTTCTTGGGGTTATCTTGGCTTCTATATCTTTAGGGTCGATATTGATATGATTCGGGCCAACGATGTCCGCAAAGACTGGTGTAGCGCCCACATAGCGGATGCAGTTGCAGGATGCTGCAAATGTCAGCGATGGCACAATCACTTCATCGCCAGGGCCAAAGCCACAGACCATACAGCAAACGTGGAGAGAGTCGGTGCAGTTAGACATGCTGACTGCATACTTGACGTTCCACATATCGACAAACATCTGTTCAAGTTCGGCATTCTTCGGACCAGTGGAAATCCAACCGGATTTGATGGTATCATACGCTGCTTGAGCTTCTCTCTCATCAAAGTTGAGATTGAATAAAGGAATTTTGTAACCCATAGTTTATAATTTTAAAATCTCTTACTTTCTATCATATAGATGCTGCCACAATGGGGCGAGCATCACGCCTTCTACTATTTGGTTATCTTTCATTAGTTTAAGCAATTCTGCATTATTTACCTGCAGAACCATAATATTTTCTGTCGGCTCCTGTTTCGGTTCCTGTAACTTGGTAACGCCTTCAGCAAGAAATGAATAGCACAAGTTGTTCATCGAATTGGAGTTTGGAGCAAACTTGCCAATAAGTGACCATTGACCTCCTCCGAAGCCCGTCTCTTCCAGAAGTTCGCGCTGTGCGGCTGACAGGGGATCTTCGCCTTCCTCGCATACTCCTGCACATATTTCGTAGGCATCGCGTTCAAGGCCATGCCTGTACTGCCGTTCTACTATGTAATTTCCATCCTCTGTCTTGGCCACCACATTAACCCAAGTCGGATACTCGAGCACGTAGAAATCATCTATGTTTACACCTTTATCGGTGCATATAGAATCTTTCCGGACTGTAAGCCAACGTGACTTATAGATGTATTCGCTATTATTGACTTCCCACATCTGTTATGGCGGAATTACATTTTCTGGTCAAGATTCTTGCCTTTTTCCTCGTGCTCGAAGTTCGGAATGAACTTCTTTATGGCAACGACCACCTCTGCTTTTGTAAAGTCTGGTTTGGCGAAAATATCCTCGAGTTCGTCGAAGAACTGATTGATTTCCGGCATCGGACGGCGAGTGGTTTCCTCAACAACGCCAAGTGCAGAGAATCTGTCCATATTTATCTTCTCTCCCGGAACATAGAACTCCTCGTATGCCTTTTCGCCTGTGGTATCACTCTTGAAATAAACTACAGGGTAGTTTTCGCTATCATAACTCATATCTGCAGCGAATTTCTTCGCAGCCGAGTCATTATCGCACTCAACCTTTTTGAAACCTTCTGCCTTCACGAAATCATCGCAGATAGAAGAGAAAGTTAGCATCTGGTTTTCGCCAAGCTTCGGGAAGAACACTTCGCCTCCCTTGCCAAGAATGCAGGCCAGCATACAAATTTGACCGGACTCTTCGGGAGAGACGAAGTAGCGTTTCACATCAGACGGAGCTGCGAGAGGTTGCTTCTTTTGCAGACGATGAAGCCAACCGTCAGGAAGTGAACCATTGGAGAATGCTACATTAGCGAAACGGGCTGTGGTGACCTTGAAGTATTTGTTATAGGCCATTACCAAATCTTCCATTATGCGCTTGCTTGCGCCCATAATGTTCACCGGGTTGGCCGCCTTGTCTGTGCTTACGCAGAAAAAGTGCTTCGGCGGATAAACACATAAGAGGTCCATCAGTTTCTTCGCCTTGATGTCATTGTTCTCTATCAAGGCTTGGACGGAGTATTTATCCTTCTCTGAACGGACGTGCTTATGGGCTGAGAAGTTCGCTACAATATCGAAACCTTTCTCCTCGCGGAAGATTCTTTCGAAGATAGGGTCTGCGAAGTTAAGAGTGTAGCAGCGGAACTCATCTGGAACGTAGAGACCTTCAGTAGAACGGACATCTCGCACAAGCTCTGCGAGGCCATTCTCATTCAAATCTACAACAACTACAGATGCCGGTTCAAATCTCAGCACTGCCTTTATGAAGTTACTACCTATAGAACCCGCGCCACCGATGACGCAGACTTTCTTGCCTTTAATTTCAGCCGACAACGTTTCCTTGTTCGCCTCGATATCAGGCACAAACATACTCTGCGAGCGGAATGTCACGCTGTCAGAGATAAATTTATCAAGGTTAAACATAATTGGGTATATTGGTTTTGCAAATAATGAACTAATCCAGACCCTCAACGCCTATCTATGAGTTACTTACAAAAATTGAAATTAATCACCTATCATCTTATCAACGGACTTGGAAAAATTCTCAACATGTCCATCTGCTGCGATGTGAATCATATAGTAGTCTCCATTTAGATAGAGGCTGTTTTTCCCGAACTTGCGATATTTATAATCTGACCGTTGCTCTTTTTTTGTTTGATAATCGCTGTTAATCTCATCAACCAAACGTATCAAAACTTGAATAACATCTTTCTCTGGAAATTGAAACACGTGTTTATTGGCAAAATAATCACTGAATCTCCATTCTGCAAAATGTCGCAGTCCTATATGAATGAATCCCCTGTAATCCAAATAAATAGGGAACTTACCTACAGCATTTAGACGAATTTCATTAAATAGTTGAGATTCCTGAACTATATGGCGATATATCCCTTCATTAGTATTCTTTAACTTTTCGAGACTTGAACTCATTTCTTTTAACTGACAATCGAGATAAGTTCTCCTCTTTTCTACACGTATTGCAAACGACTCTTTTATAACATTTAATTCATCTTTAGACAATTGCGTTAATCTGCTTTTGAAAAGGAAATATCTTGCAGCAACTACATTGTTATTAATCCTCCCATTAGGGCCTAATAAAGAATTCTTTTCATTTTCAGATAAATCCTGTCCTAATAATATTTTCAAAGCCTTGTAGTCCATAGTCTCCGAAGGAGTTAATAACATTCCATTTTGGAGACAGTGGCATAAAAAACCATACTGAAACTTAAACTCATTAATAGGCACCTCTGGTTCCAACTGAATTTTTATCTGATTCAGAGTTCTTTGTTCATCAGCTTTGTATAAATTCTCTGGATGAATCTGTGGGGCAACTAATATTTCCACAACGTCTTTAGAATCGAAGCCTTCAGTTTTAAGTTTCTCTACGGTATCATCATTTAGCTTGAGCAATAGGTCTTCTGCTCTCACGTGTCCGTAGCTGTTTTCTCCTAGTTCTATACTTTTCATCAAGTTTACACGCTCCCTCTCTGTATAAATGAAACAGCAAGTAAGCGAGGAACCCCAAATCTGTTCAGAATCTGATCCTTTACGAAAACTGACAGTTACCACACGGTCTTCTTCTCCTGCCATTTCATATAGCTTTTCTATTGAGAATCCGGTATTGCTGGCTTCCTCTTTTAGACCCCATCTTTCATTAAGCTCCTTATTATATCGAATCCGTATTTCATTTATGTCATTAAGCATAAATCAAATAGATAGCAGATTAGGTAAACAACTATCCTTTTCTCCACACCATCTTGTTCACCACGCCAACATAGCTCTGGATGATGCGTACTACCTTGGTGGAAACATTTTCGTCGGTGTAGTCAGGAACTGGGAGTCCCGGATGCTTGTCGCGGATAAGGGCGACGGCGGTGTCGACGGACTGAAGAAGTCCCTTGGTGTCGATGCCGGAGAGAACAAAGCAGCCTTTGTCTAGGGCCTCAGGTCGTTCGGTGCTGGTGCGGATGCAGACGGCAGGGAACGGATGGCCTACTGAGGTGAAGAATGAGGATTCTTCAGGGAGCGTGCCACTGTCACTTACTACGGCGAAGGCGTTCATCTGAAGGCAGTTGTAGTCGTGGAAGCCGAGAGGCTCGTGCTGGATGACTCTGCGGTCGAGTTGGAAGCCGGAGGATGCCAGACGGTTACGGCTGCGGGGATGGCAGCTGTAGAGAATCGGCATATCGTATTTCTCGGCCATCTTGTTTATGGCTGTGAAAAGGCTTAGGAAGTTCTTCTCGGTGTCGATATTTTCCTCGCGGTGGGCACTGAGAAGAATGTATTTACCTTTCTCGAGGCCGAGCCTCTTGTGGATGTCGCTGGCCTCAATCTCAGCGAGATTGTTGTGCAGAACTTCGGCCATAGGTGAGCCTGTGACGTAGGTGCGCTCTTTCGGAAGACCGCAGTCGGCAAGATAGCGCCTTGCGTGCTCGGAATAAGCCATATTCACATCGGAGATGATGTCCACGATGCGGCGATTCGTTTCCTCCGGAAGGCATTCGTCCTTGCAGCGGTTGCCGGCTTCCATATGGAAGATAGGAATGTGAAGGCGCTTTGCTCCGATTACGCTAAGGCAGGAGTTGGTGTCTCCTAGGACCAGGACTGCGTCAGGCTTGGTGGCCACCATCAGCTTGTAGGAGCAGTTGATGATGTTGCCGCAAGTTGCACCGAGATCATCTCCCACAGCATCCATATAGACTTCAGGCTCGGCGAGTTTGAGGTCGCGGAAGAAGATGCCGTTGAGATTATAGTCGTAGTTCTGGCCTGTATGAGCAAGGATGGTGTCGAAGTAGGTGCGGCATTTGTCGATTACCGCAGCGAGACGGATGATTTCAGGACGGGTGCCGACGATGATAAGGAGTTTCAACTTTCCGTTATCCTGAAAGTGGATGTCGCTATAGTCGAATTTCGGAGTTTTGTCCATTATTTCTGTACTTTATCGAAGTAAGTGTCCGGTCTCTGAGGGTCGAAAATCTCATTGCAGTACATAACCGTCACGAGGTCTTCAGTGTCGGAGAGATTGATGATGTTGTGAGTGTAGCCCGGGAGCATTATGACAGACTGAATCTTATCACCGCTGACTTCGTAGTTAAGGACTTCGTCTGTGCCTTCCTTGCGGAGCTGGATGAGACCGTGGCCTGAGACTACGATGAACTGCTCCCATTTGCTGTTGTGCCAGTGTTCACCCTTTGTGATGCCAGGTTTTGAGATGTTGATGCTGACCTGACCGCAATTAAGAGTGTGAACCAGCTCAGTAAACGAACCACGCGCGTCGGTGTTCATCTTCAAGTCGAAGATGGCCTTTTCTTTTGGAATATAACTCAGGTAGGTACTGTAGAGCCTCTTCGCAAAAGAGTCCGCCGGGATCTCCGGGATCATCAGAGTCTGAGGCATATCGTGGAACTGATGCAGGAAATCGACTATCTGACCGAGCGTCGCCTTATGGGTTACAGGGCAGTAACAGTAGCGGCCTTGCTCTGACGGAAGGACTTCCAGACCTTCGAACTCGCAGCGATGCTCGCGTCCGGCGAGAGCATCAATCATTTCGTCGACGAGATCGTCGATGTAGAGGAGTTCCAGCTCCACTGCCGGGTCATTGACCTGTATAGGCAGGTCGTTCGCTATGTTGTTGCAGAAGGTGGCAACCGCCGAGTTGTAGTTCGGGCGGCACCATTTGCCGTAAAGGTTCGGGAAACGATAGACGAGGACTTTCGCTCCGGTCTCTGCGCCGTACTGGAGGAACAGCTCCTCGCCGGCTTTCTTGCTGCGTCCATACTCGCTGTTGCCGAAGCGGCCTGTGAGTGATGCCTGCTGGGAAGACGAGAGCATCACCGGGCAGGTGTTGCCGTGCTTTTCCAGAGTATCGAGAAGCGTAGATGCAAAACCGAAGTTGCCTTTCATAAACTCCTCGGTGTCCTTCGGGCGGTTTACGCCTGCGAGGTTGAAGACGAAGTCGCACTCGGCGCACCAGCGGTCGAGTTCCTCCGGTGTGCTATCGATGTCATACTCAAAGATTTCGTCGATGGAAGGCTTCTCCTCCGTCCCCTGTCCTGCGGGTGAGAACGGATACCAGCGGGCCTTGCCGTCTTTTATGTTGTTCAACTGGGCGCAGAGGTTCTTGCCGACGAACCCTTTTGCTCCTGTCACGAGAATCTTCATTATTTTGCTACGTTAGGAATTCCGTTCAACTCATTCTGGATGTATTCAAGGCTGGCAATCTTGGCCTTGGTCTCTTCGAGGTTGAGGCGGTAGGTGTTGTCGGAGTTGAATTCTTCGATGGTAGCACGCTTGACATCGCCTTCCTTGAAGTATTTGTCGTAATTCAGGTCGCGGTTGTCGGCCGGAACGCGGTAGAAGTTGCCCATATCGATAGCTTTGGCTGCCTCTTCCTTGGTTAGGAGGGTTTCGTACATCTTTTCACCGTGGCGAATTCCGATGACTTTAATGTCCTCCTTCTTTCCGCCGAAGAGCTCGCAGACAGCCTGAGCCTGAGTGCCGATGGTGCAGGCAGGAGCCTTCTGGACGAGGATGTCGCCGCTCTTTCCGTTCTCGAAGGCAAAGAGAACGAGGTCAATAGCTTCGTCGAGGCTCATAATGAAGCGGGTCATATTCGGCTCGGTGAGGGTGATAGGCTTTCCGCTGCGAATCTGGTCTATCCAAAGAGGAATGACGCTGCCGCGGGAGCACATTACGTTACCATAGCGGGTACAGCAAATCTTCGTCGCTCCTGAGGTGCGGCTCTTAGCAATGGCGACTTTCTCTTCGATGGCCTTTGTGATGCCCATCGCGTTGATAGGATAGGCGGCCTTGTCGGTGGAAAGGCAGATTACGGCCTCAACTTTGGCTTCGATTGCGGCTGTGAGAATGTTGTCAGTGCCTATAACATTGGTATAGACAGCCTGCATTGGAAAAAACTCACAACTAGGCACTTGCTTGAGGGCGGCGGCGTGGAAGATATAGTCCACTCCGGCCATCGCGCCTCGGCAGGATTCGAGGCTGCGGACATCGCCGATGTAGAATTTGATTTTGTGTGCCACATCGGGGTACTTTGCCTGGTACTCGTGGCGCATGTCATCCTGCTTCTTCTCGTCGCGGGAGAAGATGCGGATTTCACCTATGTCTGTGCGCAGAAAGCGCCTTAGAACTGCGTTGCCGAAGGATCCGGTGCCACCGGAAATCAGGAGTGTTTTGTCTTTGAAGAGTGACATATTGCGAAACGGTTAATCTGAAATCTTTTTTTTAATTCATATCCGAAGTCGGCTGACCGGCCTTTCCGTCCAGCACGGAGTATTTGGAGTGGTTGGAGATGTATTCGGGGACGAGGCGCTTCATCGCGGCTACGGTGGAGAGGTCGTCGTAGGAGGAGGAGAGGGCGATCAGGTCTTCGATCCGGGAGGAGACGGACGCCCATTCATATTCACGGACGGCGGCTATGCGGATCTTCTCGTTGAAGGAGGGGAGTGTGGTCTCCTTGTCGTTGAGAACCTCTTCGTAGAGCTTTTCTCCGTCGCGGAGACCGGTGTACTTGATCTCGACATCCTTCGCGCCGCTGAGTTCGATCATCCGCCTGGCCAGATCTGCTATCCTGACCGGTTTGCCCATGTCGAAGACGAAGATCTCGCCTCCGTTGCCTTTCACTCCGGCTTCAAGGACAAGCTCGCAGGCCTCCGGAATCAGCATGAAGAAGCGGATTATGTTCGGGTCGGTGACGGTCACCGGTCCGCCCGCCTTGATCTGCTTCTTGAAGATCGGGATGACCGAGCCGTTGGAGCCGAGGACGTTGCCGAAGCGGGTGGTGATGAACTTGGTGTGGCCTTCGACCTCTCCGGAGGCCTGGGCCGAGTTGAGGGACTGGACGTAGATCTCGCAGATCCTCTTGCTGCAGCCCATCACGTTGGTCGGGTTGACGGCCTTGTCGGTGGACACCATCACGAAGCGCCCGACTCCGTACCTGACTGCCAGGTCGGCGATGGTCTTGGTGCCGAGAATGTTGTTCTGGACGGCCTCGGAAGGGTTGTCCTCCATCATCGGCACGTGCTTGTAGGCGGCGGCGTGGAAGACATATTCAGGACGGAAGGTGGAGAATATGTGTTCCATGTGGCTGGCATTGGTGATGGAGGTGACGATGGCTTCGAAGGCGACGTCGGGATATTCACGGGCCATCATCAGGCGGATGTCGTGCTGGGGCGTTTCGGCCGCGTCGATGAGCATCAGGGCTTCCGGGGCGAACGAGGCCACGCGGCGGACAATCTCGCTGCCGATGCTGCCCGCCGAGCCGGTGATCAGGACGCGGCGGCCTTTCAGGGCGGCCGCGATTTCCTCGAGGTCCACCTTAATCTCGTCTCTCGGGAGAAGGTCGTCGATGTTGACTTCCTTCAGGACGGGAGCGCTGTTGAGCGAGTTCTGGTTTGAATCCACCGGATTGTTGGCGACGAGGATTCCGGCTCCGCTTTCGAGAATGCTGTCTATCAGGTCGGTGTCATTCCTGAAACTGTCTATCCTGCCGGGGGCGACGAGCACCGCTTTGACGCCCAGCCTTCGGATCGCTGCAGGCAGCCGGCGGTCCGCTTCGAACACGGGCCGGTTCATAAGCGTGGTGCCGTTCACGCAGATCGAGTGGTCGTGGCTGATGAATCCGCACAGACTGTACTTCATCGGCTTCTCGCTCCGGATCGCTTTCGCCAGGCTGATGCCTCCTTCCTTGATGCCGTAGATCAGCACCCTCTTCGCTCCTTCAGTGCGGAAATACGAGTCGTAGATCCACCTGATCGCCACACGCATCGCCCACATCAGCCCTGTCGAGATGATTTCGACCAGAAGAATATGCCTGGGCTGGACCTGGGCGAACACGCGGGGTGAGTACGCGTTGGTGAAGAAGCGGAGGACCATCACCGCCACCAGCGAGCAGGCCATCGCCTGCGCTACCCGGAGCAAGTCATTGAACGATGAATATCTCAGGATCCCTGAATATGTGTGGAAAACCACGAAGAACACCAGGTGCAGTGCGATCCACGGCACCATCAGTCTCATCAGGGGCCAGAAGTTCGCCTGGAGAGCCGCGCCCCGGTTGAAGCACCAGTAGAGGAATATGCTTGTTCCGAGGACGATCAGGCAGTCGAGCAGAAGAACGCACCAGTAGGGGAAAGTGCGCTTCGAGAAGTACCAGTTGATGAATTCTTTCAGAGATTTCATTTTGTTAAGCCGGATTGGTTTGGTTATAGGTTGAATCTTGGCCGTTTGGAACTTATTCGTCCTTGTCGGATCCGTAGTAGGAGCCGCTCTTGTTTCCGTAGTAGCCGTAGTAACCGTAGTGGCCGTAATGGCCGTAATGACCGTAGTAGCCGTCCGAAGCGACCGTGCCGTTGAGGACGCAGCACAGGTTGTTGTACTTGCCTTCCTGATAGAGCCTGTCAAGGTCCGCAAGCATTGACTTGTCCAGCAGGCCGGCCCTGACGACGAATATGGTTCTGTCCACGTGCCCGTTGATGATCCGGGCGTCGGTGACGATCTCCACAGGCGGGCAGTCGATGACGATGACATCGTACTCTTTTCTCAGGCCTGCGATCATCTGTCCGAACCGTTCGTCGGCGATCAGTTCGGCCGGGTTAGGAGGGATGGATCCGGCCGGCAGCACATCCAGCCCTTCCGTGCCCTTGACCTGCAGGATGACTTCGTGCACGTCCTTGACCAGTCCTGCCAGATAGTTGCTGAGACCGGTCTTAGGAGATCCTGCCATCTGCGAGAGCGAGCTGCGGCGAAGGTCGCCGTCGATGGCCAGCACGCGCTTTCCCTTTATGGCCAGACAGACGGCCAGGTTGGAGGAAATGAATGATTTTCCGGAGCCCGGGTTGAAGGATGTGACGGCGATCACGTTCTTGGCCGGGTCCTGCGTCATGAACTCGAGGTTTGTGCGCAGAACGCGGAACGCTTCGTTGATCACGTTGCGGTTGCCCGATTTGACGACGACCGTCGGCGTTCCCTTGAATGCCTTGGAGTTCAAGCCGCTCTTTTTGCCCGAGGACAGCGGAATCTCTCCGACGAAAGGCAGTGACAGGGCCTTCAGGTCCCTGCGGCTGCGGATCTTGGTGTCCGAGGCCATATGCAGGTAGATCAGACCGGCCGGAATCATCAGACCCAGCAGGAACGCCAGCAGCAGAACCTTGGCGCTTTGCGGTGAGACTGGGACGATTCCCGAGATCGGGCTCTTGATGATTCTGGTGTTGTAGGCCGTGAATGCCTGCGACAGTTCGTTCTCCTCTCGTTTCTGAAGGAGGAAGAGGTACAGGGCCTGCTTGACGGTCTGCTGGCGCTCCACGGAGAGGAGCCGCTTGGCCTGGTTCGGGTTCGCCGCTATCCTGGCGGTGTTCTGACGTTCCGTTCCCTGAAGATTGTCGTGTCTGGTGTTGAGCGCGAGTATCTCGTTGTCAATGGACCTGGAGATCGCTCCGCGCATCGAGGCCAGAGCCTGGTCGAGGTCCTTCACCAGCACGTTCGCTTCTCCGGAGTTGGCGACCAGGTTGTTTCTCTGGATGATCTTGTCGTTGTATTCGTTGATGGCGCTCTCTATGGTCTGGCTGCTGAGTCCCATATTGGCCGGCAGCGGCTGGTTGCGGTTGGCCTCCTTGCTGATGTAGTCCTTGATGTAGCGCGCCATGTAGAGCTGGTTCTCGATTTCCTGAAGCTGCTGGTTCAGCACCGTGCTCTGCTGCATGTACATGTTGGCGGCCGCTCCGACGTCAGGGATCATGTTCTCGGATTTGTATTCGGAGATGTCGGAGTCCACTCCCGCGAGTTCTCCTTCGATGACGCGCAGACGGTCGTTGATGAACACAGACGTCGAGTTCGCGATCTGGTTCTTGTCCCTGATCCAGTTTTCATTGTAGACTGCAATCAGTGTGTTGAGCACGTCCCGGGCCCTCTGGGTGGAGACGTCGTCTATGGTCAGAGCGATCACGTCGGCGTTCTTGTCGGAGAGGCTGACGTTCAGCTTGCGCAGATAGGCCTGCGTCACTGCCCGGGCTCCCGACTTGCTGACTTTGACAGGCTTGTTCGTTTCGGTTCCCTGGAAGTTCCTTGCCTTTTCCAGCACGATGCGTCCCACAGGAGTCTGTACGGTGTCTCCGTAGGATGCGGTGACAGGGGAGCCGCCGACCTTCTTGCCTTTGAGGAGGAAGTCCTTTAGTGTCAGGGTGGTGTCACGGCCGCGCTCAAGGGTGAATCCTGCGGCCACGTTCTCTTCGACGTCGAGGAACTCTGCCGAGAACGGCAGGGTGGTGCCGTACAGCACCTCCGGGTGGAACAGCCCTTCTTCGGCATAGGACATGTCAAGTTTCAGCCGGTTCACGACTTCGCCCATAAGGTCCGGGGATTCGAATGCGCGAAGTTCATTGTTGACGTTGGACTTTATCGCGAAGAGTCCCATGTCGCTGAAGTCTCCGATGTTGCCCGGCATCGAGGCGCCTTTCTGGTCGGACTTTATCTGGATTTCGGCTGAAGTGCTGTAGTTGGGCTGTGTGCGCAGGATGTAGAGTACGCCTAATGTCAGGCACAGGACCAGGCTCAGTGCGAACCAGTACCATCGTGCGATGCAGCGGTGGATGAGTTCGCGGATCTGCACTGTTTCCTGTTCCTGGGTCTGCGGGGTGACGCCGTTATTGTTGCTGTAGCTTTCCATTTGTCTCTTTTGTTGATTTCAGAAATGTGATTATTCTCTGGTCCGGCTTTGGTCTGGTTTTGGTCCGGCTTTAGTCCGGCTTGGTCCGGCTAGTCTTTCTGTTTTCTGACAGATTAGTTGCCGGCCGACCTTGTGACCAGCACCACTATCGTGTTGGTGATCGAGGCCGCCAGCGATGTCAGCGAAATCCAGAATGAAGTGGACCTGACGTTGTTGCCGTTCACGGTGGACTGGCGCATACGCACTTCGTTCGGATCCACATAGATTACATCGTTCTGCTGGATGTAGTATGCCGGAGATGACACGATGTCTGAGGCGGAACACAGGTTCAGTTCGTAGGTACGCACCTTGCCGCCTTCGTTGCGCAGCACTTTCACCTTGTCCCTGCGCCCGTAAATCGTCAGGTCTCCGGCCGTCCCGAGAGCATCGAGGATCGTGACCGCATCCTTGTCGATCGCGTAGCGTCCGGGATTGTTGACCTCTCCGAGCACCTGATAGTACAGATTCATGAAGTCAACCGTCACCACGGCGTCGATGGCCTGACCCTGGTCCCGCAGCTCGCGCTTGATGTCCGCTGCGATTTCATCGCGGGTCTTTCCGCCGACCTGAAGCTCTCCGAGCACAGGGAAGTCGATGCAGCCGTGCTCATCGACCGTGTAGCCGGAGACGTAGCCCTGGCTGTATGCTGACGGGGCTATGGAACTTCTGGTGTTCTCTCCCAGGCGCTGAGTGACATACGGCAGGTTGAACAGGGCCGTCAGTTCGGGTGACTTGCAGTTGACGATGATTGAAATCTTGTCCTTCGGGCGGACGATAATCTCTTTTATGTCGGCCAGACGCTGTCCGTCCACCGTACCCAGATCCTGAAAGTACGTAATCTGCTTCGGGGCCGAGCAGGACTGAATGCACAGCGCTCCGATGACCGGCAGCAGCAGTGACGAGAGTGATCTTCTGATATTCATCTGATTATTGTTTATTGCTTGTTGCTTGTTGTTTTGCTGGCTTGGCTTGTTACTTGTTGCTTGTTGCTTGTTGCTTGCTTATTGCTTAGTTTATTTGCTTGCTTGTCGCTTGCTTGCTTATTGCTTATCTGGATTCGGCATTTTGTTTCTCGGTTTTCTGCGGCAGGACTTCGACAAAATCCGGATGGACTTTGGCGGCGACGGACATCAGACCTTCCAAAGTCACCACCACCTGTCGGTTCCTGACGCCCTCCGTTTTTACGAATATTCCTTCGACCCCATCGAACGGCCCTCCGAGGATACGGATCCGTGTGCCTTTCTTCAGATTGATTTCCTCCGGCTTGAAATATGTCAGGCTTTCTTCCGGATGCGACGCCACCTTGATGAAATTGTCCATCTGGCGGTCAGGTACTGAGAGGTACTCGCTGCGTTCGCTTGTCCTATGCATTATGAATTGGAGAAAGTTGTTGTCTTTCTTGAATTCGACCATCTGCCTTTTGCTGGCGTGCACGAACACCAGGCTTGGAATAGCCGGGACGAGCCGTCTTGACTTGACACCGTGGTAGACCCGGACGGCATAGGTCTTCGGGATGAAGAACTCAAGTCCTCCTTCCCCCGAAAGCCTCTCTTCCGCTTTGCTTTCGCATTTATAAGCCCGCATTACGAACCATTTGATTTCGTCCAGCCCCGTCTTGTCCATAATGTCCGTCCCTAATGTCCGTCCCTAATGTCCTTCAGAACAAAGAAAGTAGTTCATCGCGCCTTTCCTTCCGGTACCTCTTCAGCGAATGAAACAAAAAAATAGTTCACCCCAACTTTGACATTAGGGTGAGTACTAGCGAGTTATGTCGTGAATAGTCGCCAATCCAGTCATTTCTGCTGTCTCTCCGTAAGAGACGGCAACCTTATACAACGGCAGCAAAATCAGAATCTTAACCCATCAAATAGCACAAAATTCCTAAAAAGACACCTATACTCTTACTCTTCCTCCGTAACACCACTCCATCCTACAGCAATGTTCCCGGCTCTTATTCTCTATCCTCTTATCGTTCCCAGCCACCTGCTCGAGTCCCTCCAGCCATCAATCTCCGGCGAAGTTTCCGCCATTTATCGTCTCCCGGCACCTCAGCCCATCCCTCTCCGACGACGTTTCGTGGCGTTTCCATCGCCCGCCACCTCCGCTGTACCTCTCCGGCAACGTTTCGGAGCATTTCCGTCGCCCGCCACCTCCGGCCGTACAAATCCTGTTTCACCCCGTTCTATGGACTTTTATGGAATTCCATAAAGTCCAGTGCAATGTTGTGCGAAAATGATGTCGATTTACTGACGCGATTTGCTGACGCGTCCGGGGCTTTTGGACAATTTTTTGCGGGAAAATCGAATAATAGTTGTAACTTTAGCAACGAATTAAGGCAAAGAAGTTTATGGCATCTGACAAGACACAGTACATAGTGGCGCTGATAGCGGAGTTCGCTTCGCATTACGGGATTTCCACCGTGCAGGCGGCTGAGTACTTAAGCCGGTACAAGGCGTTGGAACTGTATGACAGGCAATACGGGTATCTGCATACTCAATCGTTCGCATCGAATGTGCGTGACCTTTCCGCTTATTGCCGCAGGATGGGAGGTGAACTATGATCACGCTGTATCACGGGTCGAATGTCCGCATAGATGACATAGATTTCTCTCGCTGCAATCCGTATAAGGACTTCGGACAAGCCTTTTATCTGACATCAGACAAGACGAGCCGGAGAAATACCCTGCAATCGTGATGCAAAAGACTTCGGACAAGCCTTTTATCTGACATCAGACAAGACTCAGGCCCGGGATGTGGCTTTGGCCCGTGTGGACATTTTCGGCGGAAAGCCTGTCGTGAATGAGTATCTTTTCGATGAATCTCTGCTCGCGAACGGGACGCTCTCGTATAAGTCATTCGATTCATACAATGAAGACTGGGCTGGTTTCATTTACAAGCATCGTGACGAGACTCAGAATCCGCCATATATGCATCCTTTTGATGTCGTCTATGGACCGATAGCCAATGACCGTGTGGGACTCCAGATCCGTAACTACCGTTTGGGCAATATCAGCAAGGATGAGTTCCTGCGCAGGCTGAAGTATATGAAGGGCATAACATTCCAGTACGCGTTCTGTACGCAGAAAGCCATAGAAAAACTGTTGCCGTATGAATGTAAGTGAGCAGGAATTCAACTTTATGGTTGAGGGAATTACCTCGGACCTTATACAACTGATGATGGACCGCAGGGGATGTTCGCTGCCCGAGGCCATTGATGCTGTATATAAGTCTTCCATATATGCCGCCCTTCTGCGTCCCGCATCCGGGCTATATTCACAGAGCTCCGGCTATGTCTATTCTCTGCTGGAGAATGAACTCTCGGGGCAGAGGGCTCAATAATCCGTTTCCAATAATTGATGCCGCCTAAGGCCTAGACTGATTGGGCAAGAAAAAGGGCAAGAAAATGCTTTGTCTGAAATTTTACGGCGGTAAAATTTACCTGAGTGAAGAGGATTCGGGGCGTTTCCGTCGCCCGCCACCTCCGCTGTACATCTCCGGCGACGTTTCGGGGTGGAATTGATGCAGTTACACGAGGTGGAGTGCGTGACGGGAGCGGATATGCCTGAATATGATACCGTCATTAAAAATTTATGGCATTGAACGTGGATTTGTACGGAGATGAAGGGCGGACCGCACGGCTTGAGCCTAATTGCGGACAACCAGCAAGAAAGAGGAAGGGATAGAGGAAGGGATAGAGGTGGAAACCTTTGAGGAGAATGTTTTTATTCTTATCTTTGCCAAGAACTATTGAGTCTCCTATGGAGAGATTCCATACCGTCTCTTACGGAGAGACATTACCGTGCAGGCTTTCCAGAACCTGGCGGTTTGCTTGGTCGATTACGGAGTTTTCCAGCGAATCAAGGTAGATCAGCGTCGTTTTTTCTGAGGAATGTCCCATCGCCGCAGCTATGACGGAAACGGGGATATTTCTGTTTCTCGCGACGGTCGCCCAGGTGTGGCGAGCGCAGTAGGAGGACAGATGAATATTCACGCCGGCCATTCGGGCAAGTACCTTGAGCTTCCGGTTGTGATAACCGAGCGACGTCTGGTACTGCCGGTAGACGGCTTCCTGATCGACTGAACTCACAATCGGGAAAATGTAAGGAGTATCTTTTGTTCTGTCAGCATAACGGTCCATGATGCTTTTGATGCAAGGCTCGATCAGAATCGTGAGGAACTGCCCGGTCTTATGTCTTCTATAGGTGATGTAGCAGTCCGTGCAGTCAGTCTTGCGCAGCAGGGCGATATCGATGAACGACATTCCCCTCGTGCAGAAGCTGAAAAGGAACAGGTCTCTCGACAGTTTGAGGGCCGGCTGTCCTTCAAGGTCGAGGGAAAGGAGCTTTATGAGCGACATTTCGTCCAGGGCTCTTTTCCTGGTCTTGTCTATTCCGGTGTAGACGTTTCTGAACGGATATGTCTGAGTGACGATGTTTTTCCGGACGGCCTTGTTGTAGATGGCTCTGAGGATTCTCATATAGAACGAAGCAGTGTTCCGGACGACTCCTCTTTGCATGAGGAATCCGGAATATTCCATCACAAGGGTTTCGTCAAATTTGCGGAGCGGGATGTCGCGCCCTTTCAGGAAAGCCTGGAGACTGTTCCGTGTTCTTGTGTAGTTGTGGGCCGTGCCTAATCTTCCGGCATTGCTCAGCAGAGAGATCTGACTGTTGACATAGTCGATAACCGTAGTGTCTGAGTGAGGTGTCCGCTTGGTTCCTTTTGTGGAAAGTGTTTTTTTGGGTGTCATATGTGCTTGGATTTTATTGAAAAAGCAGTCCGGAATCATTTCCGGACCGCTTTCGGTTCAGGGTTGAGCTTGTTGTGCGTGGAAAAGGCCGTCTGGCGCACGGCAGGGCAGCAAACCGGGTGGCCGTGCGTGGAAATGGGTATTTGACGCACGAGGTGACGGGCGACGGAAACGGCCCGAAACGTTGCCGGAGATGTACAGCCGGAGGTGGCGGGCAACGGAAACGGCCCGAAACGTTGCCGGAGAGGTACAGCGGAGGTGCCGTGGGAGCCGGGGCCGGGGGAGCCGGCTACTTGATGCGGTAGGGCTGGTCGGCGTAGAGGGTGAAGCGCTTGGCCTTGCGGGTCCATTTCTGCTCCTCGACCTTGACGTGTTCCCTGGCCTCCTGGAAGGAGAGCTCACCTTTCAGGTAGCGCAGCAGTTCAGCGTCGGCCAGTTTGGCCTCGAATCCATCCAGAAGGGCGAACTGTGAATATCTTTCCAGAAAGTATCTCATCAGTTGCAGGGTGTGCAGCAGGGAATGGTACTCGCCGCCCGGCTGGAGCATTATCTGGTAGCCGAAGCAGACCTGTCCTTCGTACCTTCCCGTGGAAGGCGTGAAGGTGCAGGGGCGCATCAGTACGCCGGACGGAGCGGGAAGCACCTCCTTTCTGCCGTGGCGGATGAATGGAGCCCCGAGATATTCATAAGGCCTCGCCGTGCCGATCGCCGGGGTGACGGTGGTGTTGTTCCAGAGGCCTCCGCCGCTGTACATCCCGCACGTGAACATCCCCGGGATGTCCGAGGCTGGCGCTATGGTCCACGGCAGGAGCTGGCGCGTGGAGTCGCTCGCCAGCGCGGAAATCACGTGCAGTGCGAACGAGGCCCCTATCTCGCTGTACCACAAGTAGCAGAGCTCGCCGAGCGTCAGGCCGTGCCTGTGGGCCACTTTCGGTGTGTGCGGTTCGCAGACTCCCGACGGCATCGAACCTTCGACGATTCTGCCTGCCGGATTGATGTGGTCGACTATGTACAGGGCAGGCGGAGTCTCCATCCCCGCGAGCATCTCCATCAGCCGCAGCACGTCCTTGGTGTAGTTGAAGTACCTTGCTCCGGCGTCCTGTATCTCAACGACTACGGCGTCCAGTCCTTCGATCTGTTCCTTTTCGAACGCTATGTGGTTCGTTCCCGGAGTCAGTTCGGCGTCCCTCGGCCTCAGGACGACCGCAAGGTTGCCCCTTTCGGCGAACAGGTCGTACATATATCTTCCTCTTGCGGTGTCCCAGCAGTTCTGGGTGCAGAAGCATCCGACTTTGCCGTCCAGCAAAGCCTTGTCAAGCTGGTCCTCCAGCGCCGTCGTCCTGAATGAAAACATAGTCCGTTGATTTTATGATGAATATTGAATATGCCTGAAGCGTCCCTCCCGCGGCCGTGGCCACCCTCGGCAGGGAAGTGAACTGCCGAGAAGGGAAGGAGTTGAAGCCAGTGCCTGAAGCGGCCCTCCTGCGGCCGTGGCCACCCTCGGCCACGTAAGAGGGGGGACCGCGAACGAAGTGAGCGGTGGGGCCTCACGCAGTGAGGCGTCGTGGGAGGGACGCTTCAGGCGCCATTTGTCTCACCCGCCACACACTTCACCCGCCACACACTTCACCCGCCACACACTTCATCCGCCACAAACCACAGTCGCCAGCCTCCTCAGCGCGCCCCTAGCCTTTGATCACCTTGTCGGCGATCGCGATCACACGGGAGGCGAGAGCCTCGGCCGCGGCGAGAGTCGGAGCCTCCGAATATATCCGGATGATAGGCTCGGTGTTGGAGCGGCGCAGATGCACCCACTCCCGAGCGGACTCGAAACTGATCTTCACACCGTCGATCTCGTTGATGTCCTCACCGGCGAAAGCAGCCTTAACTTCGGCCAGAATCCTGTCTATCAGACCCTTGTCGCTGAGCTCGATCTTGTTCTTCGCGATGTGGTACTCCGGATAGGTCTTCTTCAGTTCGCTCACCTTCATCTTCTTGTGCGCAAGATTCGAAAGGAACAGAGCCACACCCACCATGGCGTCGCGGCCGTAGTGGATGGCAGGGTAGATCACCCCGCCGTTGCCCTCTCCGCCGATCAGAGCACCCTTCTCCCTCATCATCGTCGTCACGTTCACCTCACCGACCGCCGCCGCTGAATATGTCCCTCCATATTCCTCGGTCACGTCCCGCAGGGCGCGGCTTGACGACAGGTTCGAGCAGGAGACAGGCTTGTACGGGGCGGTGACCTCCTCGAGCGTCTTCCCTTCGGCCCGAGCCTTCTCCGCCGCCCTCTCGAAGAGGTAGGAAGCCACGCTCACGAGGGTATATTCCTCGACGAACGGCTCACCGTTCTCGCAGATGAAGGCCAGACGGTCCACGTCAGGGTCGACTGAGATTCCAAGGTCCGCACCTTCCCGCACCACGGCCTCGCTGAGGCCCGTAAGGTTGGCGGGCAGCGGCTCCGGATTGTGGGCGAAGTCGCCTGTAGGCTCGCAGTTCAGTTTCACGCATTCCACGCCCAGCCTTTCGAGAAGCCGCGGCATTATGA
>CAVCDF010000076.1:0-31786 GCA_963600795.1 Anaerotignum sp.
CTTCCTTTCCTCCCCGGGCCTTTCTGCGCGCCTTCCTGTCGGAGAGCTGCTTGAGTTTTTTCTCGATGTAGTCGTCGTGGTTTTTCTGCTCGTTTTCCTTTCTGGCCTGAAGCGCCTGAACGAAGTTCTGCAGTTCCTTTCTGGCGCCGGTGGTCTTTTCCTTGTCGGCCTGCGACTCCTTTATCGTGCGGATGGTGTTCTCGACCGTTCTGTTGGCCCCCTGGACTATTTCCTCGGCCTCCTTCTTCGCCTGGTCCAGGATCTCCTTCTTGGTCTGCTTTATTCCTTCCAGTTCTTTCTGGTAGCGTTCGGTGATGCTTTCCAGCGTTTTGTCCGTGTTTCGGATCTTCAGCAGCTTCTCGTCCAGGGCCCTGCGGTTCCGCACGATCTTCCGGAGGTTGCGTTCCATCCCGACGAATTCCTCTCCCGCTCTGTTTTCGGCATCTTTCACGATGTCTTCCGGAAGCCCCATCTTGCGCGCCAGTTCAAAGGCGAATGAATTGCCGGGCATCCCTATGTCCAGCTTGAAGAGAGGCTGGATTCTGGCCGCGTCGAACTGCATCGCACCGTTGATGACTCCGGTGTCCTGGCCTGAAGCGTAGAGTTTGAGGTTCGTGTAGTGGGTCGTGATGACTCCGTAGACTCCTCTCCGGTCCATCTCGCTGAGGATCGCTTCCGCAATCGCTCCGCCAGCCGCAGGTTCGGTGCCGGAGCCGAATTCATCGATGAGGATGAGGGTCCTTGAGTCCGCCTCGCGGAGCATCGATTTCATGTCGTCGAGGAACGAACTGTAGGTGCTGAGGTCGTTTTCGATGTTCTGGTCGTCTCCGATGCTGACCATTATCCGGTCGAACACCGGGAGTTCGGAAGTTTCGGAAGTCGGCACGAGCATTCCCCACTGGAACATGTACTGAAGCAGCCCGGTGGTCTTCAGGCAGGCTGACTTGCCTCCGGCGTTCGGGCCGGAGATCAGAAGAATATGCTTGGACGGCGTGAGACGTACAGTGATGGGCACGATCTCCTTCCTTTCTTTGGCGAGCGCCCTTTCCAGCAGCGGATGCCGCGCTTTGCGCAGGTTGAGTTCGCCGTCGGTCGAGATGACAGGCATCCCGGCCTTGAAATCCAGGGAGACCTGAGCCTTAGCCACAAGGAAATCTATCTCGCCGACGTATTCGGCGGAAGATTCGAGAGCCGGGACGTAAGGTCTGACGAAATCGCTGAATGCCGTCAGAATCCGTCTGATTTCCTGCGCTTCCTCAGAATGGAGAGCGGCAATCTCGTTTTCTATCTCGATTATTTCCGCCGGCTGGATGAATGCGGTCTTGCCGGTGGATGAGGTGTCATAGACAAAGCCGGGAATCTTCTTCTTGCTTGAACTGTTGACAGGTATCAGCAGTTTCCCGTCCCTGACCGAAAGTCCGGCCTCAGGATCGGCAAGGCCCTCCGCCTGGGCCTGTTTGAGAATCGCGTTGGCCCTCTTGGAGATGGCCCCTTCCTTGGCCTTGAGCGAGCGGCGGATTTCCTGCAGCGTGTCTGAAGCCGAATCCTTGACGTCTCCGAACTTGTCAAGAATGAGATCGATGCGCCTCTGCACTTCAGGGAAGCTCATCACCGTTGAACTCATCTTTTTGAGGTTGGGATAGACTCCGTCCTTGGTCGAGGCGAAGAAGCTAGTCAGCCTGCGGACTGTCTCCACCATAGTGCGCAGTTTGCCGAGCGAATGCAGGTCGATGCTGTAGCCGTCGTTTTCCAACGGCCTGAGAAAGTCCAGGCAGTCGATGTAACCGTTGGTGGGGAAGTTTTCTTCGAACATCACTATCAGCCGCATCTCGTCGGTCAGCGACAGCCTCTGCGAGATGACTTTCGCATCGTTGCTGAACGTTTCCTCCGCTACCCTCGTGACGGCATATTCAGTGGAACACCTGTCGGCGATGAAGTCCCTCACCCTGTCGAACCCCAACTTCCCTTCAAGCCGTGAATATGTCTGCGCTCCTTCCTCCATAGTGTATGAGTGTATGTCTGTCAAATGTTGTTCTCCCGATTCTCCTGGCCGGAGGTCTCACCGCCGGTTCCGAGAAGAAGTTTGAGTTCGTTGATGTTGTTTATTTTCCTGAGTCCGCCTGCGTGCACGAACGAGATTCCGCCGGTCTCCTCTGAGACCACGATCACGTCGGCGTCGCATTCCTCGGAAATTCCGATTGCGGCCTTGTGCCTCATTCCGTACTGCGGCGGTATGTCCTGGCGGTCGGTGATCGGAAGAGTGCAGCGGGCGGCGACGATGCGGTCGCCGCTGATGATCATCGCTCCGTCGTGGAGAGGGGAGTTCTTGAAGAATATGTTCATCATCAGTCTTCTGGTGACTTTCGCATCTATCGTGTCCCCTGTCTCTATGATGTAGTCAAGCGAATCGTTCCGTGACAGTACGATAAGGGCTCCGGTCCTATCGGAAGACATAGCCCTGCACGCTTCGGCTATTTCGTTAACCGTTTCTCCGCCCATTTTCCTGTCCTTGATGCCAAGAAGCTTGTTCAGAATCGCCATTCCCTTCCCTGCGACGCCGGAGCGGTTTCCGATTTTCATCAGGAAATGTCTGACTTCCGGCTGGAAGATCACGATAAGCGCGATCACTCCCACATCGATGAAGGTGCCCAGAAGGGCGTTCATCAGCTTCATGTTGAAGGCGGCGACTATGACGCGCAGAAAGAACAGCAGGAACACAGCGACGAATATGCTCATCGCTGCGGAGCCTTTTATCCATTTGAACGCCAAGTAGATGAAGAAGGCCACCATCAATATGTCAAGGATGTCCGCAAACGAGATGTTGAGGAATCCGAAGATGTTCAGAAGCATCGTGGTACTGTTTTGCAGTGCAAAGATAACGATTTCTCTGATTATTAGAGAGTAGGCTTGTTGAAAACTTTGTTAATTGGAAAAAAATACCTACCTTTGCAGTCCGCAAAATAGTGCGGAATTAGGTAATATATTTATTTACAATTAATTAATCAAAACCAATGCCTGGATTAATTGGAAAGAAAATCGGAATGACTTCCGTTTTCGGTGCTGATGGAAAAAATATTCCATGCACCGTCATCGAGGCTGGTCCGTGTGTTGTCACGCAACTGCGCACTGTAGAAAAGGACGGTTATACCGCCGTGCAGCTTGCCTATGACGAAATCAAGGAGATACACGCCAGCGCGCCTCTTATGGGCCATTTCAAAAAGGCAGGGACCACTCCTAAGAGAAAGCTTGTCGAGTTTCCGGCAGACTTCAAGAGTGAGCTCAAGCTTGGAGACACCATCACCGTGTCAGACGTCGTAACAGAGGACGTCAAGTTCGTTGATGTTGTCGGTACTTCTAAAGGTAAAGGTTTCCAGGGTGTTGTTCACCGTTATCATTTCGCCGGTGTAGGCGGAGCGACCCACGGTCAGCACAACAGACTCCGTAAGCCGGGTTCTCTCGGTGCGTCTTCCTGGCCTTCACGCGTGTTCCCGGGAATGCGTATGGGCGGCCACATGGGAAATGCCAGGGTCAAGGTCTTCAACCTTGAGATTGTCAAGGTCATCCCTGAAAACAATCTTCTCGTCATTAAGGGTTCCGTTCCGGGAGCCAAGGGTTCTTATCTTGCATTAGAGTTTTAGTTATGGAATTGCCAGTATTGAAAATCGACGGATCTGAATCCGGAAAGAAGGTTGTTCTTGACGAGAGCGTTTTCGGCGTAACACCGAATGACCAGGCAATCTATCTTGATGTCGTACAGTACCTCGCCAACCAGCGTCAGGGTACCGCCAAGACCAAGGACCGCAGTGAGAACTCTCACTCGACAAAGAAACTCGGACGCCAGAAAGGCGGCGGCGGAGCACGTCACGGTAGCTTGAAGTCCAACATATTCGTAGGCGGCGGCCGCGTGTTCGGTCCTAAGCCTCGTCTGTACAGGTTCAAGCTGAACAAGAAGGTGAAGTCTCTCGCCCGCTGCTCGGCTCTCTCTTACAAGGCACAGGAGAATTCTATCATTCTCGTTGAGCCGTTCACTATGGAAGCCCCTAAGACAAAGGAATTCCTCCGCATCCTTGAAAACATCAAGGCCGGCGACAGGAAGGTTCTCTTTGTGCTCCCGGAGAATTCCAACAACATTTTCCTTTCATCACGTAACCTCCCTAACGTGAAGGTCATCTCTGTTGACGAAATCAACACCTACACCATCATGAATTCCAATTCGATGGTCTTCGTTGACGGCGTTCAGGATGTCCTCACCGACAGGAACAAACGCTAAAAGCACAGAGAGATGGGAATTTTAATTAAGCCAATAGTAACTGAGAAGCTGACGGCCCAGTCTGAGAAGTACAACCGTTACGGCTTCATCGTTGACAGGAAAGCCAACAAGTTCCAGATAAAGGCTGCGGTCGAAGAATTCTACAACGTGACCGTTGCAGATGTCAACACCGTGAACTACCACGGAAAGAGAAAGTCCCGCTACAGCAAGTCCGGTATGCTCCGCGGACGTGCCAACCACTACAAGAAGGCATACGTAACGCTTGCCGGCGAGGACAAGATCGATTTCTACAGTAACATTTAAGGAGGGACAACGCAATGGCAATCAGAAAATTCAAGCCGACGACTCCTGGAACCAGGAACAAGGCTATCAGCGCCTTCGACGACATTACCGCTAAGAAGCCTTACAAGCCTCTGCTGGAGCCTCTCAAGAGCACCGGCGGAAGGAACAACAAAGGTCAGCTCACTGTACGTTACCGTGGCGGCGGACACAAGAGAATGTACCGTATCATCGACTTCCTCCGCACCAAGGACAACATCAAGGCGACCGTCAAGACCATCGAGTACGATCCGAACCGCAGCGCCCGCATCGCTCTCGTAGAGTATGAAGACGGTGTCAAGAAGTACATCATCGCACCTGCCGGCATCAAGGTAGGTCAGATCATAGAGTCCGGCTCGGGCGTCGCTCCTGAGCTCGGCAACTGTCTCCCGCTCGCGGAGATTCCTGTCGGCACGCTCGTTCACAACATCGAGCTTCGTCCGGGTCAGGGTGCCGCTATGGCACGTTCTGCAGGAACCTTCGCCCAGCTTGCTGCCCGTGAAGGCAACTACGCCATCCTCCGTCTGCCTTCGGGCGAGACCAGAATGGTTCTCGTAGCTTGCCGCGCTACCGTAGGCACCGTTTCCAACGGCGACCATAATCTTGAATCTTCCGGCAAGGCCGGCCGCAGCCGCTGGCTCGGCCGCAGGCCTCACAACCGTGGTGTTGTGATGAACCCGGTCGATCACCCTATGGGTGGTGGTGAAGGACGCGCTTCCGGAGGTCATCCTCGCTCACGCAAGGGACTTCCTGCAAAGGGTTACAAGACACGTAATCCTAAGGCCGCTTCCAACAGGTTCATCATCGAAAGAAGGAAGAAGAAGTAATTAAACGGAAATAAACTTTAAGATTATGAGTCGTTCATTAAGAAAAGGTCCATACATCCAGGAAGCACTGGAGAAGAGAATTCTTGCTATGAATGATGGTAGCAAGAAGAAGGAGGTCGTAAAGACCTGGTCTCGCGCCAGTATGATCTCCCCTGACTTCGTCGGCCACACTGTCGCAGTTCATAATGGAAACAAGTTCATTCCTGTTTACATCACTGAGAATATGGTAGGCCACAAGCTCGGCGAATTCGCGCCGACCAGAACATTCAAAGGCCATTCGGGCAACAATAAGTAAATGATCAAAGGAGAATTCAATTATGGGAGCTCGTAAAAGATTAATGGCTGAGAAGTTCAAGGAAGCCAAAAAGAATACAGCGATAGCGAAGCTGAATGATGTCCCTACTTCGCCCCGCAAGATGCGTCTCGTTGCAGACACTGTAAGGGGTGTTGAGGTGAACCATGCGATCGACCTTCTTCATTTCTCGAAGAAGCAGCCGTCGATCCGTCTGGAGAAACTTCTGCGCAGCGCAGTCGCCGTGTGGGAGTCAAAGAATCCGGAGCAGGCCAAAGAGCTTGACAACGGCAACGTCTATGTCAAGACGATTATGGTCGGTGAAGGCCGCACGCTCAAGAGAATCCGTCCTTGCCCTCAGGGCCGCGCCGGCAGGATCCGCAAGCGTTCCAACCACATCACCGTCATTCTCGACGTCAAGAAACCAACAACAGTAGAGGAGAACAAGTAATATGGGACAGAAGACAAATCCTATTTCTAACAGAATCGGTATCACCCGTGGTTGGGACTCTAACTGGTGTGGTGGTAACTATGCTGAGAAGATCGCCGAGGATTATGAAATCCGCAAGTATCTGACCAGCCGTCTTGCCAAGGCCAGCCTCTCCAAGATTGTCATCGAAAGGACACTCAAGTTCATCACCGTGACCATTCACGCCGCAAGGCCTGGATTCATCATCGGCAAGGGTGGCACCGAGGTTGACAAGCTCAAGGAGGAACTCAAGAAGGTCACCAAGAAGGAAGTTCAGATCAACATCTTCGAGGTCAAGAGGCCGGAGGTTGACGCCCACATCGTCGCTGACAGCATCGCCCGTCAGATCGAGGGCCGTGTTTCCTACAGAAGGGCCATCAAGATGGCTGTCGCTTCAACAATGAGGGTTGGAGCCGAGGGCATCAAGGTTCAGATCAGCGGCCGCGTCGGCGGTGCTGAAATGGCCAGAAGCGAGATGTTCAAGGAAGGCCGTACACCTCTGCACACTTTCCGTGCTGACATCGACTATGCGCTTGCAGTTGCAAGCACAAAGGTCGGCGCGCTCGGAATCAAGGTGTGGATCTGCAACGGTGAGCGTTACGGCAAGCAGGATCTGACTCCTAACGCCGCAACCGCAGCCAATGCTCAGGGTGGCGGACGTTCTCCACGCGGAGACCGTGGCGACCGCAGAGGTGACCGCGGAGACCGCAGAGGAGGCCGTGGCGACCGCAGAGGCCGTCGCAATGACCGTCAGGGAGAGTAAGAAATTATTCGATAATATGTGAAAGAGAGGGGTGACCTGAGGGCCGCCCCTCTTTTTTTTGTTTTTTTGAAGGTTAGGACCGGAAAAATGACTAAATTGGTACATTAATCACAAATAAGCACTATGGGCGAATCCAGAAGAAGTTTTATCAAGAAATCAGCGGCGGGATTGGCGTTGTTCACCATTCTGCCGAGGAATGTGCTGGGTGCGATGAACGGCGACAAGAAGTATGTCGCTCCGAGCGACCAGCTGACAAGAGGAATCATCGGTGTCGGTGGCATCGGAATGAGCGGCCTTCACTTTGCAAGCGACGAGCGCTGCCGTCTCGTAGCTGTCTGCGATGTGGACAGGAAGCATCTTGACAATGCCCTGAAGAAGGGTGTCGAGAAGTTCGGGACCAAGCTTCAGGCCTATACGGACTGGAGAGACCTCGTCCACGATTCCAATGTGGACATCGTGCACATCGCGACTCCGTCGCATTGGCACGGAATAATGGCCGTGGAGTCCTGCAGGGCCGGCAAGGACATATTCTGCGAGAAGCCTATGACCAGGACGATAGGCGAGGGGCAGAAGGTTGTCGATGCTGTGCGGAAGTACGGCAGGATTTTCCGTCTTGACACCTGGTTCCGCTTCCAGGACACATTCTACGGTCTCGGAACGACTGTGGAGCCTCTCAAGAAACTCGTCCAGAGCGGACTTCTGGGCTGGCCTCTTACCGTGCGGATTTCAGGAGCCACCGGCTTTGCCTGGAAATTCTACTGGACCGGCAAGGAGAACCTCGTTCCACAGCCTGTGCCCGAGGAACTTGACTACGACATGTGGCTCGGTCCTGCCCCTTACAAGCCGTACAACCCTCACAGGGTTCACCAGACGTTCCGTGGCTACTGGGACTATGAGTCCGGCGGACTCGGAGATATGGGACAGCACTACATCGATCCTGTGCAGTACATTCTCGGCAAGGACGACACCTTCCCGGTGAAAGTCGAGGTGGACGCTCCGCAGCAGCATCCTGACGCTGTGGGAATATGGCGCAGCATCACCTACACCTATGCCGACGGATGCAAGATCATCCTTGAAGGCGAAGGCTTCGAAAGCAAGGGCAAGGTTCCTTACATTGATGGCCCTAACGGCAAGGTTTACAAAGGGTTCGAATGCACGATACCTAACGTGATGGACGTTATCAATTCCCTTCCGGATCCTGAGCCGCGCCATACTGACTTCCTCGAGTGCGTCAGGACGCGCCAGAAATTCGCGCTGGCCGAAGACAACGGTCATCACAGCTGCACTATCGTCAACATCGGAGCCTGCGCCCTGCGACTCGGCAGAACGCTGCACTTCGATCCGGAGAAGCAGGTCTTCATCAACGACGATGCCGCCAACCAGCTCATAAATCAACCTATGCGCGCCCCTTGGGGTTCGATGATTCTTTAATGTGTTTCTGAATATGAAGAAGTTAATTACATCCATATTACTCCTTGCCGCCGTCCTGTCCGTCAATGCCCAGGACGCAAGGCAGAGGACCGTTGAAACTGTCGTCGCAGATGTGCTCGCCGCTATGCCGGCGAACAGTTCTGCGGATTTCAACACCCAGATTGCAGACCTGGCCTCGACCGCGCCGGCTTCAGTAGTCCAGACGGCGAAAATGATGAAGCCTGCGGCCGAAGGCGTGAAGAACAGCATCTTCGAATATGCCCTCACGGGTCTTGCAGATTATGCTTCCGCCAATCCACAGTGTGTCGACAAGGTGCGCGAAGGCTTCCGGCAGGCAATCAATGCCACCGCTGACGGCAACAACAAGGCCTTCCTCCTGAACCAGTTCAGAAAGATAGCCAAGCCTGCCGATGCTGAGTTCCTGAAGAAATGTCTGGAGGAGCCTGCTCTCGCTTCCACTGCGATGGGCGCTCTCGTGAATCTTCCGGGCACAGAAGACCTGATTCTCGGACTTGTGAAGGAAGGAACCGCTGACAGGAAACTTCTTGCCGATGCCGTCGCAAGAAAAGGCATAACGGCCGCCGAACCTTATCTTCAGGAGTGGATAGCCTCATCCGGCAGCGCTGACAAGTACGACAATGCGTTTCTTTCTTCCCTTGCGGCCATAGGCACGGAATCATCCCTGGATGTTCTCAAGGACAGGTCCACGGCCGACTATGCGTCTCTCGCAGTGAAACTCGCTTCCGGCGCGAAGAGCAAGGCGGTCGCCAAGGCCGCCAAGAACCTGATGGCTTCCGAGGTTTCAGCCTACAAGTCGGCAGGCGCCCTTGCACAGATGAAGAACGATCCTGCGAAGGCTTTGAAAGTCGTTGCATCCGCTCTCAAGAGCGATGACATAAAGTACAGGAATTCAGTCATCGACAACGCCACTTCGATTCTTGGAGCAGGGGATCTCGTGCCTCTTTTCAGCAAGAATTTCGACAAGCAGTCTGACGCGGTCAAGGCGGATCTGCTCAACTGGTTCGGCAACAACAAGATATCTTCAGTTACTGACATAGTCGTCGGTGCATTCTCGGGAAGCGATGATGTCGCTTCCGCCGCAATCGCCGCAGCCGGGAAGATCGGCGGGGACAAGGCTGCGAAGGCTCTTGTCGGTCAGCTTGGAGGAGATAGGGCCGACAAAGCCATAGATGCTCTGAAATCATTCAAGGGCAACTGTCAGGACTGCCTGCTGGACGCTCTTGACAATGACGCTGACTCCAGGACGATCGCATCCGCGCTCAATCTGGTGTCCGCCAGAAAGATCCAGGCCGCCGCTCCGAAGGTGTTCTCGCTGATTGATTCCAAGGACGGCCAGACTGCAAGTCTCGCCAAACTGGCTCTCGAAAATGTCGTCGGTGTGCAGGATGCCGAGAAAGTCGGAACACTGGTAGGAAAATCTTCCGGAGGAGACCTTTTCGTTTATCAGAATGCCTTGATCAGCGCTCTCCACACCCTTTCTCCTGCGGAGAGATATTCAAAGGTCAAAGCTTTGATGGACAAGTCTGCCGTTCCATCCGCTTTCTACCGCGTGCTTGCCGCCACGGGTGCCGATGAGTCTGTTACGGACCTTACGGCCGCCTATGAGTCCGGAGACAAGGTTGCGGCCGAGGCTTTGCTGTATGTCGGCAGCTTCGAGGTCGCTCCGGAACTTCTGAAGGTTGCCGCTTCTGAAGAGAAACTGTCTGAACTGGCTTTGAACAGGTACACTTCACTGGTCTCAATGTACGAGAATGACCTAAACAGGAAACGTCTCGACTTCGCACAGGCCCTTGGTCTTGCAAAGACTCCGTCGGTGAAGAAGAACATTCTCGACGCTCTTTCTTCAGTGCCTACGATGAAGGCCTTCCTGCTTGCCGGCAAGTCTTTGGATGACAGCGACAACGGTGTCAGGCACGCGGCTGCCGAATGTGTAAAGGCCATCGCGTCCAAGACAACCGAGGAGATCAATTATGCCGACCTCAAGGCCAATCTCGACAAGGCCGTGGAAATCTATCGCGCTGCGGGCAGCGCGGACGACGGCTACGCCATCGATGAAATCACCAATATTCTCACCAAGGCTGAGCCTTCTCCGGTTTCAGAGTTGACGGATGAGGAGAAGGAGCAGGGCTTCGAGATGCTGTTTGACGGTACGAATCTAGACAAGTGGCAGGGTGACCTTGAAGGTTACACACCGGTCAACGGAACAATCTATGTGTCAGCCGACTACGGCAGCACAGGCAACCTCTACACCAAAAAAGAGTACCGCAACTTCGTCTATCGCTTCGAGTTCTGCTTCCTTCGTGAGGGAGTGAACAACGGTGTGGGCGTGAGGACGCCGATGGGTGTCGATGCGGCCTATGAAGCGATGTGCGAGGTGCAGATTCTTGACCACGACGCTCCGATGTACGCAGACCTGCGCGAGTACCAGGTGCACGGTTCCGTCTATGGAGTGATTCCGGCGAAGAGAATCGTCCACAAACCTCTCGGCGAGTGGAGTACCGAGGAGATCCGTGTCGAGGGCGACCACATCAAGGTGACCGTGAACGGTGAAGTGATCGTTGACGGCAACATCCGCAAGGCCTGCAAGGGTCACAATGTGAAGCCGGAAGGCAGCGAAAACAACCCTTACACCGTAGACCATAGGGATCATCCGGGAATGTTCAACTACAAGGGCTACATTTCATTCTGCGGTCACGGCGAAGGCTTGAAGATCCGCAATGTCCGGGTTCTTGACCTTGGTTACAAGAAATGACTCTGAGGAGTTTGAAACAGATGAAAAGGGGTTGGCCATCCGGCCAGCCCCTTTTCATTCAAAGACTTCCGTAGTCTGAAATGAAAGCGGGATAGGACTTCGCCGTGCAGGCGGTGTCGTCGATCAGGACAGGGGAGTCGGCGCATTGCGAGGCCACCGTCAGAGCCATTGCCATACGGTGGTCGTGCGATGACGTGTAGTTTCCGCCTTTCAGAAGATGTCCGTTCAACAGGCGGCTTTCCACCGATTCTCCTTCGACAGTCAGAGCGTCTCCTTCAGCGAAGGCAGTCACGCCCATCTGCGCAAGCATATTCAGAATGGCCGCGCCTCTGTCGCTTTCCTTTCCGGCGAGTCTCCTGAATCCTTGGATATTGCTGCGGCCGTTGCAGAATGCGGCCAGCACTGCGACGATCGGGAACAGGTCAGGACAGTTGTTGAGGTCGGTGTCGAATGCCCGCAGAGGGGCTTTCTGGGCGGTTATTGTGCCTCTGCCGTCCTCTGTTTCGTCTTCCGTCTGTGAAAGACTTGCTCCGGCTTCCATCAGGATGTCCATAATCGAGATGTCGGCTTGAAGCGAAGATGTGTCAAGTCCCCGGAGCTGCACCTTGCCGAACAGCGAAGCTGCCACAAGGAAGTTGGCCGCGGCGCTCCAGTCGCCTTCTATCCCGAATTCGGCGGATGAATATCTCTGCCCGCCCTTGATCTTGAAAGTGATGCCGGTGCACAGGCTCCAGTCCTGGGTTTCGAGGAAATCCTCGCCGCCTTCCATCTCGCTGCCGATCTTTATTCCGAAACGGCGCAGGACGTCGACGGTGATGAACATGTATGGAATGCTCTTCGGGTCGTGGACGTGAAGGACGGAATCATCCGGAAGGAGCGGCAGGGCCATAAGCAGACCCGAAATCAGCTGCGATCCACCCTTGCCGGAGATCTCTTTACGGCCTGACAGCAGCGGTCCCTGGACGGTCAGCGGAACGTGGACCTCCGGACCCTGGCTCAGTGGTCTCAGCACGGTGCCGAAACCTGCCATTATTTCGGAAGCTCCCTTGAGCGGCCGGGACGGAAGAGTTCCGCATCCTTCAATCTTTATCTGTCGGCCTTCTCCCAGCGCGGCGGCAAGAGGAATCATCAGGCGGGTCAGCAGGCCGGATTCTCCGACGTTAAGCGTGTCCGGAACCGCGAGTCTTGCCCCCGCGCCTTCGATGACGACGGTTCCGCCTTCGACGGAAACCTTCGCTCCAAGCGCCCGTGCCGCTTCCAGGGCCGCTTCATTGTCTCCGCAAGGGGAGTATCCGCCGAGTCTGGACGTTCCGTCGGCGAGAGCCGCGGCGATGACTGCCCTTTGTGCAAAACTTTTTGAAGCAGGCATATTCAATGGTCCGCCGCCGAAAGGCTTTCTGCTTCCGTACACGGCTTCCGTCATTTCGGCGTAGTTCCATTGTCCGGCAGCGGCGGCATCGTTCCCGCTCAGCGCGGCGTAGGTGAACGGGCATCCCAGTTTCAGGCATTCGAGCCTGGAGGCTCTTCCCTTGTCGCCCATCGCGAACGCGATCAGATTTCCGGCGTGTGAATATAACCGCAGAATTCTTCTGACATCTTCCTCCGTGTTCGAAGTTGCGGCGATTTTCACGAGTTCGCCGCCGAATTTCCGGCATTTTTCAATTGTGGCGTGCAGCACCTCATCTGACGGAGTGCCTTCGAAGAAATGGCAGGAACGGATCATTACGGTGCCGTATTCGTTGCAGGCCCTCCGCAGCCTCTTTCCCATTTCTTTCGGCGCTTCAATCTCGATGTCGGCGTAGGCGGCTCCCGCGCTGATTGCGGCTGACAGTTTCTCTTCCGCTTCCTCCCAGGTTCCGCTGCCGTCTCCTGCCACGCGGCAGGTTGCAACCAGCGGCGTGTCGGAGGTTGAAAAGAGGGTTCCGATGTCTTCCAGACTCAGCGGACACCTGTCCAGCCGGATTTCGGCCATCTGAATTCTCGGTTCGCTGTCTTCAAGCAGCCTGAAGATTTCTTCAAGCGTGCGGTGTTGTATTGTCGTGCAGATCATTGCTTTGGATCCTGATTATGCTTTAAGGGCGTTGACGGCATCCTCCACGCTCAAGTCTCTTGTCTCGACCTTCCCGATTCCCAGAGGAAGTACGAAATGCACCGTCGTTCCTTCGGCTTTCTTGTCCTTTTTCATTGCGTCTGCAAGGGTTTCGATGTCAAACGGACTTTCGACAGGCAGTCCGCAGATTCTGAAATCGGCTTCCAGGCGTGCGGCGAGTCCGTTTTCAGCGAGACCGAGCGCCTCTGCGAGCCTTCCGGCCATAATGATGCCCATCGACACGGCCATTCCGTGTGGGATGCTCTCCCCGGAGTTCTTCTCGATGGAGTGGGCGAAGGTGTGGCCGAGGTTGAGCAGCCGGCGTTCCCCTTTTTCATAGGGGTCTCTGCCTGCGATTCCGGCTTTGATGCCGGCCGCCGCGCAGACCAGTTCCTTCAGTGCTGCGCCTGAGGACGGCCACCGGGAAGAGTCTGCCTGTCCGCGAGCGTGGATATTCCTGAAAAGTGAGACGGCCTTTTCGTAATTTCCGCCTTCGTTGTCGATGATGAAGGTCTTGATGAGTTCCGCCGCTCCTGAGAGCAGATGCTCGGGCGGAAGAGTTTCAAGGGTCTCCGGGCAGATGAAAGTCATTTCCGGTTGCCTGATGGTCCCGATGATGTTCTTGTACGAATCGAGATTCACTCCGTTCTTCCCGCCTATGGCGGCGTCGACCTGGGCGAGCAGCGTTGTGGGAATGAATCCGAAGCGTACGCCTCGCTTATAGACTGAGGCCGCGAAGCCTGCCGTGTCCGTGGTTATTCCGCCTCCGACTCCCAGAATGAAAGCGTCCCTGTCCGCGCCCTGTTCAAGCAGCCAGCGGCCGATTTCAAGAACGGTTTCCAGTGTTTTGCGGGATTCTGTCGCTTCTATTGCGAGAGTTCCCTTTGCCGGCAGTCCGAGCCTCTCCACGATGCCTGCCACATTGCGGTCGTGGATTATGAATATGTTCGCGTAGCTTTTCAGGTGTTCCTTGACCGAGTCAAGCGAGCATCTGACGATGTTGATTTCTTCCATCTAAAGGTCATAAAGGTTCAGACCGGTCTCTTCATCGAACCTGCGCCCGGCTTTGCAGTCGTATTTCCTGATGAAAAGTTCGCAGGCTCCGTTGATTGTCGCTTCAGCCAGATGGCCGCCTATGACAGTGTAGTCTCTGCGGCCGAGATTGACGTGCACGTGGAGATAGACCGCCCCGTCCTTTTCCGAGATGTTGCCGACCAGGCTTGAAATCTCCATCTGTTCGTTGAAATCCTTGTCCACGTAGGCGTGCGTGCAAGGGTCGAGGAATCTTAGCGTGGCGCTGTTCACGGCTCCGAGGCCGCTGATTTCTCCTGCGTGGATTTCCTGCTCGCGGCAGAACGCCGCCAATGCCTCCATCAGTTTCTGATGGTTGTCTATGCTGACGATGTACTTGTCCGAATCCTGCTTGTATTTGTACATAATTCCGAAAATTTCCGTGAAGATAGTGATTATCGGAGAATTTCCGTACATTCTTATGCCTGTTGCTGCCGACTGCAGCAATCAGAGTACAGGCTTCATCTTCATTTTCCTGTACTCGTAGGGTGAGACGCCCTTTATCTTTCTGAAAGTTCTTGACAGGTTCTTGATGTCCGAAAATCCCATCATGTAGGCGGCGTCCGAGACAGGCCTCCCTTCACGCAGCAGCTGTGCGATCTTGTCTATGCGCATCCGGATGATGTAGTCATAGATCGATGTTCCGAGCTCCTTCTTGAATTTCTCTTCAAGAATCCTTCTCGACACCGGAACTTCTGCCACTATGTCGTTGACGTTGATCTTGTTGGCCAGGTTTGTGGAAATGTACCGCAGCGCCCTGGCCACATAAGGATCATTGTTGACCAGAATGTCGGAGGACTGTCTTGTCACAATCGTGAGCGGATAGACGACTATGTCTTCCACGGTCCTTTCTTCAGGCTTCAGGTTCAGCTGGCTGTCAATGTATTTCGCTGTACGGAATCCGCCGTCTTCGACATCCGTGGCGATCGATGAAATGTTCGGGATTGCCAGACGGCAGATGGTTTCGTCGTTGTCCACCCCGAGCAGGGTGATGTCTTCCGGGATTCTGAAATTGTGGCCGTCCTCGGAATTGATTCGGATGTAGCGGCAGACTTCCGAGATGTTGTAGGCCCTGTTGTCGTCGCAGGCGAAGATTGCCACAGGTTTCGGCAGGCTTTCTATCCACCGGGTTACGGCATCGAAGTCATATTCCCAGATGTCGGCGGTGGGAGTGTTGAGTTCAGAGTACGTCGCGGGTCTGTTGCTCGATTCTATCGTGTCGCGGAATCCTTTGTTGCGCTCGTCGGACCAGATGACTCCGCGGATTCCGTAATAGGCGAAATTGTCGAATCCCTTGTTCATCAGATGCCGTGCCGCCATCACGCCTTCGTTGTAATTGTCGCCTATTATGTTCGCGACATTGTCGAAGTGTGCGCCGGTCTCCTGTGCAATCGTTATGATGCCGCTGCGTGTGAACATCTCGACATTGTCGCCCGGCTGGAACTGCCCGATGATGGCATCCATCCTCATTTTCCTTGCATATTCCAGCACGGCCTCCATTCCGTATTTCTCCCTTACCGTGAGAGGCATTCGGCAGATGCTCCAGGCTCTGCCGACGCTCTGGGAATATTTTGCAATCCCCAGGCAGAGGCCTCTTGCGTAGGCCTCGGAAAAATCTGTCATGAATATCAGCCGTGCCATAATATGCAGTTCTTTTGACGGAGATTACTGTTCCTTATTCGAAAATCTCGAAGCAAGGGCATCCGCGCCAGGCGTCAGGGCACTTGATGCCGAACATTGCCGCGATGGTCGGAGCGGTGTCGTAACGGTACATCACAGACTGGATCTCATATCCTTTCTTTATGCCTTTGCCGAAGAAGACGACCGGGGTCTCCATTTCGTCCATCGTGATGCCGCCGTGTCCCTCGTTGGCGAATCCACCGTGGTCAGAAACAAGCACGAAGACCGTGGAGTCGTAGATTCCGGCATCCTTGGTGGCCTGGATGATGGCTGCCAGATTCTCATCGAGTTTTGCGAGGGCATTGTAATATCCTTCGGAACCCCAGCCGCATTCGTGTCCCATATGGTCAGGGTTGTCGAATATGCACATCGCGAAGTCCTGCTTGGTGTTGACGCAGTTCTCGATGAAGTCATCTGTGATGTTCTTTTCGTTGGCGTCGTAGTCTTCGTAAGTGTCCGAATAGTCCAGATAATCCTTTCCGATGATGCTGAGGATTGTGCTCCATTCGCAGATTGCACCGAGTTTGGCTTCAGGCTTCGCTTCGCGCAGGACGCTTACGATGGAAGGGAACTTGTTCTCTCCCTGGCGGACAGCAGCAGGAGCGAAGTTAGGGTCGTCGTTGTTTTCAATCCATCCGTGTCCTTCCGGACCGACTCCGCAGAACATCGTTGACCAGTTAGGAGCGCTGATGGAAGGGTAGATTGTTCTGATGAATTTTGTCCAGGAGCCTTCGTCCATCAGGCTCTTGTAGGTAGGCATATTCGAAACGGCCTTGTCGAAGGTGCTGTGGGCGGCGAAACCGTCATAGCCGATGACGAAAACGTGTTCAACGCCTTTTACGCCCTTGAACTCAGCGCATCCTTTCTGTCCGCATCCGCTGATGAATGATGCGCAGACAACTGCCGTGAAGATCAGAATCAACTTTTTCATACTGCTAATTTAATGATTATGTCTAAAATTCAGTTCGTGTTGTAAATGCTTTTTGCTGAAAACCTGTTAAAAAAGAGGGTGACCAAAAAGTCACAGACTTTTGACCACCCTCTCATTATCGGTAAGGATTCATCAATATCCAGGGTTCTGTGTGAGAGCTCCCTGAGAGTTCTTGACCTGCTGTGGAGGATAAGGGAATGCAATCTGCTTATCTTCCCAAGCGGTGTGGTGTGTTCCGGTGTCCTGGTATTCGCTTTCTACCCAAGAGGATGCAGGATCGTCACGCTGAGCGTACTTGCGTACCTTCTGAATACCCTCGAGTTCCTTGATTGCAAGTTCCTTGATCTCGGCTGCGCCGGACTTCGCCCAACGCTTGCAGTCGTAGAGGTGGTCAGAGAACTCGAACGCGAGTTCGCAGCGGCGCTCGTGATAGAGGTCCTTCCAGCTGCAGGAGGTGATTTCCTTCAGGTTGGATCTTCTGCGGATTCTGTTGATGTCCTGCATCGCAGAAGCATTGTTTCCGTTGGCGAGGTAGGCTTCGGCACGGAGGAGGAGGCAGTCTGCGAAACGGATGAGCGGAAGGTTGATTCTGAACGTAGGCCAGTCTCCGTTGGAGCAGACGTAACCGTCGGCGACAGGATCGTCGCTCGCGGTGATGGCGTGCTGGAACTTGAAGATTGCGAATCCGGCCTCGTTGTCAGCGCTTGAGCAGAAAGACTTGGTCTCTCCGAAGTAGTTGAACTTGTCACCGTACTCGAGGATTGACCAGGCGAGTCTGTCATTCTTTACGCCGTTGACATTGTCTTTCGCCATTTCATCGTAGATTCCGAGGGAAGGCTTGTTCTGGCCCCAGCCATTGTACTTGCCCCATCCCTTGTTTTCCCACATTACGCCAGGAAGCTCGCTTCCGGCACCAGGGGTACCGCCGTCAGATGCGAACGCGAAGATGTACTCTTTGTTCCAGAAGTCGGCAAGGTCATAGGAGAACACTGTTCCGAATGTAGGAGCGAGGTCGCGGCCGTAAGTGGTCTCAAGCTTGTTGACCTCGGTGATCACGTTCTGCCACTGTGAGCTGTCCCAGCAGGCCCAGTAAGCGTAGGTCTTTGCCTTGTAGGCGGCTGCTGCAGCCTTGTGGGCGCGGCCCCTATCCTCGGCTGAGTAAGACTCGAACAGCGGAAGCAGACTCTCGGCTTTGTCAAGGTCCTCGATGATGTACTTGTAGTTGTCCATGACCGTGGCCTGCTGAGGAGGAATGCTGAAGTCGTAGTCGCCTTCAAAGTCCTCGTAGCGGCAGAACGGAACGCCCTGCGTGCCGACTCCGTAGCGGTATGCGGCATAGAGATGGTAGAAGGCTCTGAAGAAATAAGCTTCACCGAGGCTGCGGGTTTCGATTTCGGTCAGAGTCGTGTTCTTCTGCTTGTCAAGAAGGCTCTTGATGACCCAGTTGCTCTTCGCGATTGCAGCGTAGATTTTGCTGAAGCAGTCTCTCAGAGGAGACTCGTCTCCGGTGTAGAGTCTTGTGGACAGGGTGTTGTAACCTCTGGTACGTCCCCAGACAATGTCGCCTGCACCTGCCTGCTCCCAGTAGATTTCTCGTCCGAACATGGCGTCACCGTTGCCGAGATAATAGTAGAGCTGTCCGGTAGCATTGATGGACTGCTGGTCATTTGTGAAATATGTGTCAGTCGTAGGTGAACCTTCCGGTGTCACGTCAAGGAATTTTTCGCAGGACGTCAGTACTCCGAAAGCCATTGCGACCGCAGCTGTAAGATAGAATATCTTTTTCATGATCTTATTGTTCAAATGTGTTTAATCGCAACTTTAGTAAGTAATTTTCACACCCAGTGAGAGAACCCTTGAAACAGGATATTTGAGAGCATCCCATCCGCCGCACTCAGGATCCATTCCTGGATATTTGGTGAATGTGAAGAGGTTGTCACCGCTGAAGTAAACCGAGAAGCTGCTATTGCGCTCATCGAAATGCTTTGCCTTGCGGAGAAGTCTCGTGAGGTCGTAGGAAACAGTGACGTTCTTGATTCTCAGGTAGGAAGCATCCTCGAGATACCAGTCGGACGCAGTGGTGAAGTTACCGTTGGAGTCGGTCTTTGAAAGGATAGGAATGTTGCTGCCGGTGTTGGTGGTGCTCCAGGCGTCCAGGATGTCAACGCTTCTGTTGAAGTTGCCTTCCTGATCGTTGACAAGCATATAATTGGCTGCGTAGATGGCCTGCGCTCCCTGTACACCCTGAAGCATCATGCTGAAGGTGAGGTCCTTCCAGCGGAATCCGCCTGAAAGGGCGTAGGTGAAGTCAGGGTCGGCGTTGCCGCAGTACTGACGGTCGGCGTCGTTGATCTTGCCGTCGTTGTTGTAGTCGATGAACTTGAGGTCACCAGGGCGTGCGTTAGGCTGAATCTTGTTGCCGTCCTTTGTGTAGGCGTCGATTTCGGCCTGGGTCTGGAATATTCCGTCGTTCTTGATGAGGTAGAACTGGTTGAGAGGTCCTCCTACGCAGGTCTGGTACTGGAACGGAACGTTACGGAAGGTGTTTCCGGAGTTCCATACTCCATAGGTGCCGTCGTCGTTGAGGAGACCTGTGCTGATGACTTCATTCTTCAGGTATGTGAAGTTTCCGTTCACCCACACGTTCCAGTCCTTGTTGATCTTGTGGTTCCAGGATGCCTGGAATTCAACGCCGGAGTTGCGGATTTCGCCCTGGTTGATGAGCATCTTGTTGAAGCCGATCATGTCAGGCCAGCCCATAGTCTGTTCCTGGATCAGGTTGAATGTGCGCTTGTTGAAGTAGTCGACGCTCATCGAGAGCTCGTTCATAAGGTCGATGTCGACACCGAGGTCCCACTGCTCCGAGGTCTCCCAGGTCAGGTTCGGATTGACGGCGTTGTTGTAGTAAACCAGAGTTCCCATAGGGTTGCGGTTCTCGATACCGATTGAGGCGATGTCGCTTCTCTGGTCCTTGTTGAGGGTTGCGGACTTGTAGTTCATGCTGATTGAACCGAGGTTACCGATTCTACCCCAGGATGCGCGGAGCTTGAGGAGGTTGACTACGTCCTTGTTGAAGAACTTCTCGCTTGAAATCTTCCAGGCTGCGGTCACTCCAGGGAAGTCGCCGTAGTTGTTGTTCTTAGGAAGACGTCCGGCCCAGTCCCTACGCATTGTGGCAGTCACGAAGTAACGGTCGTCGTAGCTGTAGGAAAGACGGCCTACGAGTGAAACGTTGGCGTCAGGTCCGTACATACCGTCGGAAACGGTGGTGGATCCGGCATATGCGAAGTACTGGAGCACGTCTGATTCATCGGTGAAATCCTTACCGTTAGCGCTCAGATAACGTCCGTAGTAGTGGTCGAGAGTGTTCGCGAGGAGAGCTCCCACCGAGTGCTTGCCGAATGTACGGTCATATGAGAGGGTGTTGTCGAGCTTCCAGGTCTCGTAGAGGCTTGAACTTTCGTTGAGGGAGTTGGCGAGTTCAGGTTTTCCGATCTCGTCACGCTTAGGGCTGAATGACTTGCTGTAGCTGTTGCTCGTGGAGAAATAGTAGCGGCTGTTGAACTTCAGACCCTTTACGATGTTCGCAATCTCGAGGTTGGTGGTCGTGTAGAACTGGTTGTTCTTTGAGAACTGGTCGCTGGCCTCGAGGATACGTACAGGGTTGATGGCGTCACCGTGGATGTCGGCGTAGTTGGAACCGTACTTTGCGATGTAGGCAGGATCTTCAGTGGTCACACCGCCGTAGCCTCCTGCAGTGTAGTCACTGTAAACGGTGGCTGAAGCCGGCATGAAGAGCGCGCTGATGATCGCTCCCGAATGGCCGCTGTCGGTGTTGGCTCCTCTTCCTGTCTGGGTCTTCCAGGCGAGGTCTTCAGAGATCTTGATGTACTTGTTGATCTGGTAGGAACCGTTGTAGCGGACACCCATCTTCTTGTTGTAAGTGGAGATGAGGACACCTTCGTTGTTGTCAACGGAGAAGGAGATGCGGTTCTGGAACTTCTCGGTACCCATATTCACGGCCACATTGTGCCTGTTGTAGAATCCCGGACGGAAGATTTCGTCCATCCAGTCGGTACGGGTCTGGCTGATCCAAGGGTTCTTGGTGGTGTCCCATCCGTAAGGGAGGTCAAGGCCGGCGTTCGCGTAGGAGGTCTTTCTCATCTCGAGTTCCTGCTCTGCGTTGAGAGGGGTGATGAGGTTGGTGGCCTGGCGGACACCGTAGACTCCGTCGTAGCTTATGCTAGGCTCGCCTGCCTTCGCCTTCTTCGTAGTGACGAGGATAACGCCGCCGGCTCCTGAGTTGGCTCCGTAGATGGCTGCGGAAGCCGCGTCCTTCAGGACAACGATGCTCTCGATGTCATTGTTGGAAACGATAGGAGCGCCCGGAACGCCGTCAACAACCCAGAGAACGCTGTCACCGTTGCGGGAACCTTGTCCGCGGATGACGATGTTAGGGGTGCTGGTAGGGTCACCGCCGTTTGAGCTGACGGTAACGCCGGCGAGCTGTCCCTGAAGCATTTCCTCGGTGGAAGCGACAGGACGCTGGGCGATGGTTTCAACTGACTTGATGACACCGACGGATGCAGACAGGTCCTGTCTGCGGGTCTGTGCGCCGTAACCGATGGCGATGGCGTCTTCAAGCATAAGAGTGTCGGCTGCAAGCACGACGTTGACGGTGGTCTTGCCGGCAACATCGACAGTCTGATCTTTGTAACCGAGGGAGGTCACGACCAGCTTGGCGTTGGCGTCAACCGTGATGGTGTACCTTCCGTCGAGATCAACGGAAACACCCTGGTTGGTGCCTGCCACAACGACAGCGGCTCCGACAACCGGCTGGTTGTCAGCGTCGACGACTTTACCTGTTACGGTAATCTTGTTCTGGGCGGAAGCCGGCAAGATAAACGCAACGGCAAGAATGCTCGTGATCAGGAAACGGGCCAATCCGTGGCCCTTCCCGGAAAATAGAGGAATCATTCTCTTCATCAGAATAAAATTTTATTGGTTCACTATTTAATGTTTATATGGTCTTTTTCAGTCTTCGTAATCGTAAGAACAGCTTGCATCGTTTTGCCGAAACTGGCGCAATAGTCCTTTCCTATTACTCAACTATGCAAAGTTAGTCGAGTCGTGGCAAGTAATGGTGTAAATTTACCACTATTAGTCCTCAAATCACGCAAAAAGTAAATCATTTTATAGAATCTTCGGCAATCAGCGACGCTCCGATGAGTCCCATATTGTCCTGTTCGGAGGTCAGAATGGCAAGACGGGAGAGGGAATTCGGGTAAAGGAAATGCTCGTCGAGGCATCTGCGCATTCCGCCTTCAAAATATTCAAAGGCCTTGGCGATGCTGCCTCCGAAGACAATCGCCTCCGGGTCGTAGGCGTAGCAGACCAGCGCCACCAGCCTCCCGATGTGTCCTCCGAACTCGTCCCAGATCTTCAGGGCGGCGGCATCTCCGCTCCCGGCTTTGTCGGCAAGCCCCTTCCCGGAGAATCCTTTTGATTCGAAGAAGCGGCTTGAGCAGTAGAACTCGTAATCCTTGTCCAGGTACGGGACATTGCCAAGTTCCCCGGCTCCGAGGTTGGCCCCTCCGTAGAGGTGCCCGTCAACCACGAGGCTGCATCCCACCCCCGTGCCGAGAGTCACATAGACGGCTTTTGAATATTCGGCCGCCTTTCCGTAGCGGCATTCTCCCAGAGCGAAACAGTTGCAGTCGTTGTTGACGCTGACCGGTCTGGAAAACTGCTTTTCCAGTATGGATTTCAACGGCACTTCCTTCCAGGACGGGATTGCGACCACGTCTCTGACCACTCCCGTGGCAGGATCGACGATAGCCGGGACACCGATTCCGATGGCTCCGCTGCAGTCTGAAACGCAGGCTGCCAGCATACCCTCAAGCTGTCCGAGCACTTCTTCTTCGCTGCCGCCGGACTTCGTTTCCTCGGAAAGGATCTTCAGGATGCGGCCGTCATCGACGATCCCCACCCTGACCTTCGTGCCTCCAAGATCAACTCCTATGTTCATCATCTATAAGTAATATAATTGGTTATCAGCAGGTAATCCCGTCAGTCGGAGAAATGTACCTTTCCGGATTTCTCCACCTTGGCTTTCAAAGTCTTTCCGTTCCCGTAGTTGACCACAAGGTTGAAAGGCTTGTCTGTTGTGACCGTTACAGCAGGCGTGTCATCGAGGGAGGACCGCTTCTCCACCTTGAGTCCGATCGTGCCTTCCGGTCCGTAAGGGTACCTTGAAATGCCGTGGGCTTCAGTGTGGCGGATGTCCCAGGTCACAGTCTCCTCCGAGTAGTCTGACTTGATGCCGAGAACATATTCAATGAATATGGCGATAGGCGGAAGGCCTGCCCAGCCGACGAAATCCTTGCGGGCCATGAATCCTGGCTCCATTGACTCCGGGGCGTAATATTCAAAGAAGGTTCCTGTCTTCTTCCAGACTTCGAACACCGACCGGTAGTGGTTGTCCGCTATCTCGTCGGCAAGTTCGCGGTAGCCGTTCTTCCACAGGCCGTCGATGACCATATAGTTGGTTCCCGGCCAGACTCCTCCCTGCCAGTAGCGGCCGAGCGGGTTGTATTTCCTATGGTCGGCGGAAAGGGAAGGCACGCGGTGAGGCCTGTTGAACTCCGCCGTGTCCTTCAGATGCTCGACCATCCTGTCCATCTTGTCCTTGTCCAGAATGTCGGTCTGAAGGGCCCAGAAAGCGCCGATGCCTTTCGTCGGACAGAGGGAACCGTCGTCGTACCTGTCGTGGAGGAAGTTGTCCTCGTCCGACCAGAGGTTCTCGTTGACATATTTCTTCAGGAACTTCATCTCGTCCTCAAGTTCCTCGATCTCCTGCCAGCGCTCGATGTAGAATCCGATTTTCAGGAGGCAGTCGTTGACCAGGTACTGCTGGAGATTCGTGTCCAGCCAGACCATCTTGCCGTTGGAGAAGATCTGGTTGTAGTCATCCTTGACTCTCGGCATATTGTCCATTCCGGTACCCCAGCCGCTGGACCAGTAGGTGCCGTCCTTCCAGGTGCGGTTCAGACGCCACCACTGCGCGTAGCCGCAGAGAGCCGGGAAGACCTTGTGCAGGCGGTCGATGTCTCCGAACTGCCTGTAATACTCAAGTTCCACCCAAGGAAGAAGGTCCGGGCCGGTGGAAGTCGGGTCATACCTTTCGAAGCAGTCAGAGCCGTCGGCCCTGATTTCCCTGCAGATGAATCCGTCCTGCTGCTGCTTCGCGTAGAAATTGTCGAAGGACTTGAGGAACGGGAAGAAACGCTGCCCGTAACGGGCGAAGAGCATCATGAAGGACGTGTCCCACATGAATATGTTGCCGTTGTAGGCGACGTCGAGGTAAGGAGAGACGAATCCTGAACCCTCCTGAGGCTGCTTGATGTTGCCGACTGCGATCTTCCAGGCGTGCCAGTACATCTTGATCTCGTCGGCGTGGCCGTCCCAGAACGGCTCCGGAAGAATCTTCCTGGCCTGTTCGAAGGTCTTCGGCTGGATTGTCTGCGGCTTTTCCGTGCGGAATTCATTCTCCGCCACGAACACGTTCTTTACATAGGTGTTCTTGTAAGGGAGCTTGTACGGTCCCGACTTGAGGTCCTGCGCCTGCAGCGCGGCCGTCGAAAGCAGGAGAACCGGAATCAGAGCGAGTATCTTTTTCATTTCACGATTTTTTTGATTATACGGGTGATTTCAGTGTTCTTGTAGGTTCCGTTGAAGCTTGCGGAGCGAGGTCCGTAGGCGAAGACCGGAAGCATCGAAGGAGTGTGGTCGTCGGTGGTGTAGGTGCCCATAATGTAGCCTGTCTCGAGGTTTCCGTCAAGCAGCACAAGGCCTCCGGTTTCGTGGTCGGCCGTCACGACAACCAGAGTGTGGCCGTCGCGGTCTGCGAATTTGAGAGCCTCGGCCACGGCCATATCGAAACTGAGAGTCTCGAGAATGGATCCAGGCAGGCAGTTCGAATGGCCCGCGTAGTCTATCTTGGCTCCTTCCACCATCAGGAAAAATCCTTTCTTGTCCTGTGCGGAAAGCTTTTCGATGGACTCTCTGGTGGTCTTGGCGAGAAGACCGAGGGAGGCTTCCTCCGCTGCCTTGCCCATGCTTTCATCGATGCAGATGACCTTGCCGTCCTTCTTGTTGATGTCGTCGACGGCATATTCAAAGGAATAGCCCATCTTTTCAAGTTCGCCGACCAGGTTGACGCCGTCGTGGCGCTTCGTGAATTCGTCGATTCCGCTTCCGCAGAGAAGGTCAACCTTGCCGTCCAGCAGGCAGCGTGTAAGGATGTCCGCGCTATCCCTTTCGGCGCAGTGGCCGTAGAATGCGGCAGGTGTCGCGTCAACCAGATTGCCCAATGTGACGATGCCGACTGCCTTGCCCTTTTCGGCGGCCCAGTCGCTCAGCGAAGGGTTCTCGTTGCCGTTGTCATCTGCCGAGATGTGCCTGTTCTTGTGGCTTACGCCTGTCGCCAGGGCGCTTCCGGCGGCGGCGGAGTCGGTGGTGAACTCATCCTCTGCGTTGTTGGACTGGATTCCGATGCTCTTCATCTGCATAATGCTCAGTCCGCCGTTGGCGTAGTCAGCCGCGGTGATCTGATTCAGCCCCATTCCGTCCCCTATGAGGAATATGACGTTGTTGATCTTAGCCTTTCCGTTGTCGGATGAGTAGGTAGGCACATAGACGTCGATGCCCTTGGAGAGCAGGAGCTTGTCGTTCTTGAATCCTCCGAAGTCGCGGGTGATCTTGTCAAGCTTGTGGGTTCCGGAGACTCCGTCGGTCTGCTCGGCCTTCTCACCGATGCGGAAGTTCTTGTTGTAGAAGTTCCTGTAGAAGGCGGCGCAGGTTTCCGGACTGTCCGTGTTGAAGAAGTCTATGCCCATATTCATAAAGACATAGTAAGGCGTGACTCCCTCCGGCGTGCCCCAGAGGCGCACTCTCTTGCCCATCTTGTGGGCCTTGTCGATGAATCCGTAAAGCGCCTTCTCCTCCGAGTCGATGATCGCGCCCTTCCCGTTCCAGGAACTGAACTTGTCGAAGGAGGAACTGAACTGGCCGACCCTCTTCAGCTGTTCGGGAGTGTAGTTGAGCGTGATGTCACCGTCGAAGTAGATGTATTCAGGCCATTTGCCGAAGTCCTCCGGGTCCGGAACATGGCCGGTGATGACTGTCCTGACAGCATTCGGGTTGACTTTCGGATCGAACACCTCCGGATATTTCGAGAGTTCCTCGACGACGGCCGTCAGCGTCGGCTCAGTCGCGGTCTTGAGTTCCACCATAAGCTGGAGGCCGAAGTCACCTTCGTGAGGTTTGCCGTTGTGCCAGGTGTAAACTGCAACTATAGGCTTGACATAGAGTTCCTCGAAAGAAAGATAAGGCTTCAGGTCCTCGTCGTCGTGGCCTACAAGGAGAACTCCGTCCTTGAAATGGACGTCTGCCTCGATTGAATATGCTCCCTGTGAATATGCCTGCCAGAACGGTACGGGGTTGGAGTAGTCGTTGTGTGAATGGATAAGCGGAATCTGCGCGCTCATCGCGCCGCAGAACAGAACAACCGCCAGACAAGTTATGAATTTTTTCATATTATTTTATTTTATGATTGTTGCTTATTTCTCCTTTCTGAAAAGCCTCTCGGCAGGGATTGCTTTCAGTTCACCGCCGGCAGGATCCTTCCATCCCCAGGAAAGCTCCTGGCCTTCGTAGTCTTCGAAGTAAAGCAGGCGGAAGCTGTGCAGTCCCTTATCCAATGCTATCTTTCCTGTGGAAATCATCGCCGAATGTCCTCCGTCGCTGTCCACCACCTTCTGTCCGTCGATGAACAGTACGCTTCCGTCGTCGCTTATCGTCCAGAATTCCCGCACGGCCTTCTCCGGGACATCGATGAATCCGCTGAAAGTGAACGCAAAATGGTCTTCCTGCTCTGCGCTTTCGATTGAAGGAGCCGCCATCGTGCCGCTCCTTTTGACAGGCAGGCTTTCGATTTCCTGACATTTAGAAACCTCACCTTCGCGGTAAGTGTAGTCGACTCCGGCCGTCAGTCCTTCCGCTTTCGCCGCCGGCAGAAATTCAGCCTTCGTCGCGTTGACCGTGAGAGTCCCGGACTTCTCCATACCGTCCTTGAATGCGGCCGCCTTGACGGTCGTCGTACCGGTAAGCCTTATCGGAGAGGAGTAGAGAGCGGATTCTGCGGCCGGTTCGCTGCCGTCTGTCGTGTAGCGGATTTCCGCGCCTTCAACCCTGCAGCCGAGACTGATGACAGCCTCATCGGTGAACAGTGAGTACTGCGAAGTTGTGTAAGGTGCAGGCAGGAGGTTCTCCTTGCTCTGTGAATACGGCGCATCTTCGGCGGATGTTCCTCTGCCGGTGAAAGGCTCGGCGCAGAGTTCGAAGGAAAGTTCGCCTCCGCCCATTATCTCGTCATAGGTGATGAAGTTCCTGTCGATTACACTGCCGTTGAGGCTGACGGACTTTATGTAGCTCTTCGAAGGGTCGCTGGCGGTGATCTTCAATGTCTTGCCGTTGGCCAGCCTGAGGTCGGCCTCCTTGAACAAAGGTGTCGTAAGGCAATATTCTCCGCTTCCCGGGCAGGCTTCGTAAAGTCCGAGGGCAGTCATCACGTACCAGGCGGACATCTGTCCGCAGTCTTCGTTGCCGACTATCCCTTCTGGAGAGTTGCCGTACATCTGAGCCAGCAGATCTCTTGTGATCTTCTGTGTCTTCCACGGCTGGCCGGCATAGTCGTAAAGGTAGGCGTTGTGGTGGCTCGGCTCGTTGCCGTGCGCATAGATGCCGTACTGTCCCGTCACGTCGGAGATGCCTATGTCCTTGACGGCCAGGTCGGTCGTGAACAGGCTGTCGATGGCGTCGGTGATGGAGCAGTCTCCGTACAAAGACGCGAGTCCGTTGAAATCGTGCGGAACGAAGAACCTGTAATGCCACGGAATCGCCTCGGTGAAGTTCCTGTCGCTCCTGTCAGGGTCGAAGCCCTGTTCAAGGCTTCCGTCGGAATTCTTGCCGCGGAAGAACAGAGTCCCGCCGTCAAAGATGTTTCTGAAGTTCTGCGCCCGCCTGTAATATTCGTCCGCGACCTCCCTGTTCCCCATCTTTTCGGCCACTCTGGCTATGCACCAGTCGTCGTAGGCATATTCCAGAGTTATGGAAACGCCCTCCCTGCTGCCGTCCGCAGGGATGTACCCGTATTGGATGTACAAGTCTGAATATTTATGGTTCCTGCAGGAGGATGCGACCATCGCGTCCAGCGCCCGGCCGGGGTCGAAGGTGCCGTAGCCGTCAAGATAAGCCTCGGCGAGGAACGGTATGCAGTGGTAGCCGATCATGCAGTCGGTTTCTCCGTTCCCGAGCGGCCAGATCGGAAGTTCTCCGGTGGCGTCGTACATCAGGAGCGAACTCGATGCGATGTCGTTCAGGAGATTGTGGTCGAGGAGGCTGTTCATCGGAAGCCAGGATCTGAATATGTCCCAGTACGAGAGTGTGGAGTAGTACGTTTTTCCTTCCGGCATTGCTTTGACGCTCCCGTCGTGGCTGCGGTATTCTCCGTTTACGTCGGAATTAACCGTCGGTGCGAGCTTTGTGTGGTAGAGTGCGGTGTAGAAGACCGTCAGGTCATCCTTGTCTCCTTTCGGGATTTCCACGGAGGACAGGGCCTGCTTCCAGGCACCTGCGGCGGCGCTCCGCACTGCATCGAAATCAAGCTGCGGAACTTCCGTGACGGAGTTAAGCCTTGCGTTTTCGCAGCTTGTGACCGAAAAGCCCATCGCCAGGGTGATTTCGTTGACTTCCCTGTCAAACTCCACGATGAACTGGGAATCGTTCACTGCTGCGACCTTCGCCACCGGTTCCGAGAACCTTGCGTTGAAATGGGCGTACCTTCCGGTCTCCATAAATCCGTAAACTACTCTCATTCCTTCCATCTCCTTGTCCGACAGTTGCTTCCATTCTATGTTGCGGACAGTCGGAGTGCCGGTGGAGTGCTTCAGGTCGAAGACCAGCCTCCTGGCTTCGCCTCCCGAGAAAGTGAACCTGTAGACTGCGGTCCTGCAGGTAGATGTGATTTCCGTCTTTATCGGGCTGTCGGAGAATGTCACTGAATAGTAGCCCGGCGATGCGGTTTCGCTCTCGTGCGAGAACTTGTACGGTTCAAGGGCAAGAGTGTCGCCGGCCACATTGATTTCACCTGCGGACGGATAGACCAGGAAGTCCGTCAGGTCCGCGCATCCTGTCCCTGTAAGGTGTGTCTGGGAGAAGCCGAGGATCGTACCGTCGGAATAGTGGTAGCCGGAACATGCGTCCCAGCCTTCGGTCCTGGTGTCCGGTCCCGGCTGAACCATTCCGTAAGGCACGGATGCTCCGGGATAGGTGTGGCCGTGTTCTCCCGTTCCGATGAACGGATTGACCAGGCTGACCGGATCGGAGACGGTGATTTCGCTTGAGCATCCTGCCAGAACCAAAGTGGCGGAAAGCAATATTGCAGATAGTCTCATAATGTTACAAATCACGTGGTTGTCCAGTTACCGGGAAGCGGCGCGGTTTCCTGCGGTCCGCTTGCCGATGCTTGTCGTTTATATCGATTTGCAATATTATGGTATTTATTTTTATTCCGGAGCGCAAAATACCGAGAATATTCCTCAATTTGCGCAAACGAAGCGGTTTCGGCAGAGGATGGCTCTTTGCAAGTACTGGGGAATGACTTTCCGCAGCACTAAAAAATGACTATTTTTGTAAAAATTTTCAAGAACGGGAAGTCTTGGCTTCCCGGTAATCAATCAGGCAATGAGAAAGGACATAACCAACGTGGTGTTTGACTTCGGCGGAGTGATGGCTCCGGCGGATCTGGGCATCGTCATGGACAGGTTCCGGGCGTTAGGATTCAGGAACATTGAAAAATATCTCAATCTGGTCAGGCAGCAGGGATTCTTCGGCGATTTTGAGACCGGACTGATAGACGAGGAGGAATTCCGGGCAAGGGTCAGCAGTGAAGTCGGCAGGGAAGTGACTATGGACGAGTGCCGTAACGCCTATCTCGGCTTCTTTTCGGTGGTTCCTGAACAGAATCTTGACCTGCTGAAAAGGCTACGCAGCGAAGGCTACCGTCTTTCGCTTCTTTCCAACACAAATTCCTTCGTCAGCGGCTGGTTCCTGAGCGATGCGTTCGACGGCCACGGCCATCCGCTGTCGTACTATCTCGACAGCATTTACCTCAGTTACGAACTGAAGCTTATGAAACCGGACGAAAGGATATTCCGTGCGATGCTTGAAAGCGAAAAGGCAAATCCGGAGCAGGTTCTCTATGTGGATGACGGACCGAACAACGTCGCGGCCGCGAAGAAGATCGGGATGCACACCGTCCTTGCCGAAGAGGGCGCGGACTGGACTCCGGCCGTCCTTGACATCCTCGCCCGGGAAGCGTAGTCCTTCTGATTCTGAACAAAATACAACTTTTTTAGATTTTCCGCAATGGCTTTCGTACACCTTCACGTCCACACTCAGTATTCCATACTTGACGGCTTTTCTTCCATTGAGACTCTGTTCAACAGGGCCGAGGAGATGGGAATGCCCGCCCTTGCAATCACTGACCACGGCAACATGTACGGAGTCAAGGAGTTCTTCAAGTTCGCCGGGAAGCATATCGATGCGGAGACCGGACACTACAAGGTCAAGCCCATCATCGGCTGCGAGGTCTATGTCACTAGGCATTATGACCCGAAACTGAAGGACAGCGAGCACAGGGCCTACTACCATCTCATCCTGCTGGCCAAGAACTACGAAGGCTACAGGAACCTGATGAAGATCGTGTCCCTCGGCCACATCGACGGCCTGTACTACGGCAAGCCGAGGGTTTCCCACGAAATCATAGAGAAATACCACGAGAATCTTATCTGCTGCTCGGCCTGTCTTGCCGGAGAGATTCCGAAGGATATAGTCGCGGGGGATATGGAAGCGGCGCGGAAGGCCATAGAGTGGCACAGGGGAGTATTCGGTGAAGACTACTATCTGGAAGTGATGCTCCACAGGACCGAAGTCCCGGGACTGTCCCTTGAAGTCTATGAGCAGCAGAAAGTCAGCAATGAAGGAATATTCAAACTTGCGGAGGAGACCGGAGTCAAGGTCGTGGCCACGAACGACGTCCACTTCGTCAACAGGGAGGACGGACCGGCCCACGACCACCTGATCTGCCTTAACACAGGCAAGAAGATCAACGAAGAGCCGCGGCTCCACTACACTCAGCAGGAATATCTCAAGAGCGAGGAAGAAATGGCCGCACTCTTTCCGGGGCATCCTGAGGTGCTGGAGAACACTCTGGAAGTGGCTTCCAAGGTCGAGGAATATTCCATCGACCGCGACCACGTGCTTCCGAAGTACCGGATCGACCAGGCCTTCCTCGATGAACTTGATTCCTACCTGGAAAAGTACAAGGATGTCATCGAGGTTGGCAAGTGCGACAAGAAAGGCAACTACCGTGGCGACGAGTTCTGCAAGTCAGTGGCCTACCTCTGTCACATAACCTATGAAGGTGCCCGCAAACGCTATGGCGAAACCCTGAATGAAGAACAGTCTGAAAGGATTGACTTCGAACTCAAGACCATCTGCAGGATGGGTTTCCCGGACTACTTCCTGATTGTGCAGGACTACATCGCGGCCTCTCGCGCCGCCGGCAGCATGGTCGGTCCGGGGCGTGGCTCCGCTGCCGGTTCAGTGGTGGCTTACTGCTTGGGAATCACCAATCTGGACCCGATCAAGTACCAGCTGCTGTTCGAGCGTTTCCTCAATCCGGACCGAATCTCGATGCCGGATATCGATGTCGATTTCGAGGACCTTTCCCTGGCTCACAAGTATGTCG
>CAVCDF010000077.1:0-2032 GCA_963600795.1 Anaerotignum sp.
CGGCATCTCCAAAGCCGTGGCCGCCGCTTCCAGGGCTGATGTCATCGTTGCCTGCGTCGGGGAGAACAGTTACTGCGAGACTCCGGGCAACATCGATGACCTGAACCTTTCGGCCGGCCAGAAGGAACTCGTGAAGAGCCTCGCCGGGACCGGCAAACCGATAATCCTTGTCCTGAACGAAGGCCGTCCGCGTGTCATAGGCGACATCGAGCCTCTCGCCAAGGCCGTCATCGACGTGATGCTTCCGGGCAACCAGGGCGGAGACGCCCTCGCCGCGCTGATGTCCGGCGAGGAGAACTTCAGCGGCAGGCTGCCTTTCACCTATCCTAAATACGTCAACTCCCTGCACACTTACGACTACAAGGTCTCAGAGAGCCGCGAGACGATGGAGGGCGCGTACAACTACGATGCTGTGATGGATGTGCAGTGGCCGTTCGGCTACGGACTCAGCTACACGTCTTATGAATATTCGGACTTCAGATGCCTCGGCGGTTCTGACTTCACAGCCGATGACAGCCTCGAGTTCGAAATTACGGTAAGGAACGCCGGATTGCACGCCGGCAAGGAGGCTGTCCTGCTGTATTCAAGCGACATAGTCGCCAGCATCATTCCTGACGTGCGCCGTCTGCGCGGGTTTGACAAGGTCTCTCTCGCGGCAGGGGAGAGCAAGACGGTGAAGTTCACCGTCCCGGCTTCCGAGCTCGCGTTCGTGGGAGCGGACGGGAAATGGCGTCTCGAGGCCGGCGAGTTCAGAATGAGCTGCGGCGGACAGGTCGTGATGCTCAACTGTTCACAGACCAAGGTCTGGGACAATCCCAACAAGTAACGTCAAAGTATGGAAATCAGAATTTCAGACGAACTCAACAACATAATCCGCTACTCTCGTGACGAGGCTCTGCGCACCGGCAGCTACGGTATCGGGCCGGACCACCTTTTCCTCGGCATCATCAGACATTCGGAGAATGCCGCCTGCGGCGTACTGACTTCACTAGGCATTGAACTGGAGGACTTCAAGAACTTCATAGACGGCCACATATTCACTAATGAAAAGATTCCGTTTTCGGAGTCCGACAGCGTCACTTTCTCCCGCTATGCCCAGAATGTCCTGAGCATAACGGTGATGGAAGCCTCCAAACTGAACATGCGCGAGGCGACTTCGCTGCATCTTCTGCTTGCGCTCTGCCGGACGACGGAAAACTACGGACAGGCCTACCTGCGCCGCAGCGGAGTGGATTACGGAAGGCTGCTTACGAATATGCGCGACCAGGGCCTTCTGAAACCTTCCGCGCCGGAGGAAGGCGGTGAATCTGCGGAAGGCCGCGAGCCGTCGCCTGAGGGAGAACAGCGCGGCGAATCAGTGAACATCGAGGATTTCGGCTACGATCTGACCAAGGCTGCGGCAGAAGGCAAGCTTGACCCTGTCATCGGCAGAGACCAGGAAATCGCCAGGGTGATAGAAATTCTCGGCCGCAGGCGCAAGAACAACCCTATGCTCATAGGCGAGGCCGGAGTGGGCAAGTCGGCGATTGTGGAAGGCATAGCGCAGAGAATCGCCGGAGGAAGCATTTCTCCGGCCCTAGCGAAGAAGCGCCTCATTTCGCTGGACATCGCTTCCGTCGTCGCCGGCACAAGGTACCGCGGTGATTTCGAGAAACGTCTGAAGTCCATCATAAAGGAGACTGCTTCCAACCCCGACATAATCCTGTTCATCGATGAGTTCCACACCATAGTAGGCGCGGGCGGAGCTCAGGGCAGTCTCGATGCTGCCAACATTCTGAAGCCCGCTCTCGCCAGAGGCGAAATCCAGTGCATCGGTGCCACCACAATGGACGAGTTCGCCAAGATAGTGGAAAAGGACGGGGCGCTGGACAGGCGGTTCCAGAAGATAGTGGTGGAACCGACGGACGTTCGTCAGTCCATTTCCATACTGAACGGCGTGAAATCAGGTTATGAGGACTTCCACAAGGTTACCTACACCGACGAGGCGATTGAAGCCTGTGTCAGGCTCACCGACCGTTATGTGACCGACAAG
>CAVCDF010000078.1:0-18906 GCA_963600795.1 Anaerotignum sp.
AATGAATTAGATATTTGTCTTTAGGAGAATCCTCCTTAAGACAAATAGCTAAATCACAGATAATCAAACCTATAGTTCCCACGCAACAAATCTTGCTGCTTAGTGGACTCGTTGTTTAAGTGTAACGGAACAAGTGCGAACATGAAGGACAGACTTGAATGGCCTGGGCATAATTGCGGATAGTCAGTTATTGCAAAAGTAATAAAAATAAAGCCAGCTACCTGCGGCAAAGGCCCTGTCGAAGGCCTCCTCGCAGCCGTTTTCCTTCAGGAAATCCCGGAACCTATTGTACTCGGCTATATAAGAAATCGCCCCCATAAATCGTCTGGTTTACGGGGGCAAATGTATTACAGAGACTTGACAGGCGCGTTCGCGGCTCGTTCCAGACACAAAGAAAAACCCCGGCAATCATCTGCGGATGTCGGGGCAGTCTATGGGGAGGTTATTTCAGGAACTTTCTGCCTTTCTCCAACTGCTCTTCAGGGAAGGTGTAGGCTTTCATGCTGCCAAAGTATTTGTAGATGGGAGAGCGGAATGCCATCCAGTAGTTGATTACTATCCAAGTCAGTGCCAGAGGCCAGTCGTACCACAGATAACTGTAGTCGCATAAGCAGAAGTACGCTATAGAAAGGGGTGTCAGGAACAATGCAGCGCTCACAAGACCGGGGTTATACAGACGCTTGAGGCAAGCAGGAAACACCACGCCGTGCATTAGCAGTTCCACAAAAGCGAAGAGAACTGCCGCCAATGTGAGGAAACGCACCTGCGGGACAAGCAGAGGCAGCAGATAGACCATGACGGCAAACCACTCGTTGCCCCAGAAACTTGAAGCATCATTCAGGTCCCAAGTATTCGGGTCGTGGTCAAAATTTCGGATTTCCACGGTCATCCCCACCAGCGGGAAGCCCCCGGGGAATTGGAATTCCTCAAAAAAGTGCAGGTGAATAACCGCAAGAGAGGCGAGAAGGATGCGCTGAGTCTCAGACCACTCGCCAAGTGCCAGAACCACTGTGACGGCCAATGCAATGTACACCGCAATGTTGTACCAATTCTTGACAATCGCTTTCATTCCTCGTGACTATTTGATTCTGAACATATTTTGCAGCTTCTCCTGCCGTTCGACCTGCCACTCTTCCATAGGATATTTCTCACCCTTGCCTTTCAGCAGTTGCACCGGGGCTATGGTGGTCAGAAGCACGGCACCTATAAACGCCAGCAATCCCCAGAGCCAGTCGGCCGTGCTTGCCAAGCCACCGCTGCCTACAACTATCATATACCAAATGCTGACAGGAACGAGCAGCACAACCGTTGTCAACAAGCCGGGGTTGTACCAAGTGCCGAGCGTGCGGTTCATCTTGAAGCCATGGCCCACGAGCTGGAAGAGGTTGAAGTACATGGTTGCCAATCCGAGCCACACGGCCTGCGGGAATATGAGGGCGCAAGCATAGAATATGTGCGCAAGGTTGTTGACAATCATTGACGAGAGCATGTTGCCGGGGTATGTCCGGTAGCGTTCAGTCTCACCGAAATTTCCCTTGTTGATGACCACCGGTCCGCCGGCGGGGAACAGATATTCCTCACCCTGGTGCGCAAAGAGTGAAATGAAACTCGCAAGCAGCAGGTACTGCACAGTGCTGAAACTTGAGAAAACGCCACACAGGAGCAAGGCAAGTAGGATTATTATCCAGACTACAGTAAACTTGTACCAATTGTAGATGTAGAAACGCATAGGGCGATTTTTTGATAATTGTTCTTTGTTATCACGATGCAAAGTAAGTGCTTTTACTCCGGCCAATGATAATCCGCTTGCGACTAATTATGTTCTGTTTGCAACTTTTTACTCTTTCAATCCCCATTATTTCGGTAATGGTGCTATCTTTACGACATATTATAAAATCTCATGGTTGATCGGATACAACACGCGCCTCTGTCCTTATTCAGCGAAGCGCTGGTTTCTGACGAAGGTAATTCCTTTGTCTGTCAAGACTTCGCCTTGTCCTTCTCAAGAGGTAAGAAGGGGCTTGAAGACTTGGACTTTTCTGCCCCCTTTTTGGTAGAGAACCTGCATCTTATCCTCCTGAGGCAGGGACGGCTTTCCGTGCATGCCAATTTGCAAAGCCATAGCATCGAGGCACCTGCACTTGTTCTTGTGGGGCAGAATACGATTTATCAGATTGAGTCGGTGTCGGATGACATCAGTACAGACATTTTGATTGTCAGCACCGAGGTAATCCGCCGTATCCGCAGAGACGGATTGCCTATGTTCATGCAAGAGGCACCTTGTTTCGCCTATGCACCTATGTCCGATGACCGACTCAGTGCCTATGACGCTATTCTGCGCTCTCTATTGAGTGTTTCCCGTTTGCAGCCGCAGGTCGTTGGTGCAATGGAAGGACTGCTTGCTACGGTTGTGAGTTTCGTTGATGAGTTTGTAACGCAACATGGACACGGACAGGCCGCAAACCGGCAGCAGGAGATTTTTCTGCGCTTTCTGCATCTTGTTAACCGTCATTGCAAAGAACATCGGGAGCTGAGTTTCTATGCAGATAAAATGACCATGGCCCAGGGATACTTGAGCCGAGTGGTGAGTTGTTATAGCGGCACTTACGCAAAGGAGTGGATAGAGCGGGCTGTGCTTTTGGAGGCCAAGGTGATGCTCCGTCACACCGACAAGACAATTGGTGACATATCCTTCGACCTTGGTTTTCCGAATGAGAGTTTCTTTTGCAAATACTTCCGCCGCTTGACAGGCCAAACACCGAGGGAGTTCAGACTGCTATCCAAATAAAAACCCTCCCTGCAGCGTTACAATGAGGGTTTGACTGTGTAGCAGGCTGAACCTGCAGGAGGACTTATTTTGTCCAGGTACCCGCAAAATCAGTACGGATAGCGAAGTCGTCTCCGGAGTCAATTTCATCAAGGATTTCGCGTCCGGCACCGCTGTCGTCATCGACTGAGTGTCTTGAATATCGGGAAATATTCCCCTCAGCCTGACACTGTCCCTGGATTTGGTATAAAATAACGGAGAGCCTTGACAGCCCTCCGCTTTTTTTTGACAAATTCAGTCCTGCATCCTGCGCTACTTCTCCAGCGTGTAGGTGCCGGCGGAATATTCCTTGGCCTCCGTTTCGCCAGGAAGGGTGACGGAAGCTGTGGCTCCTTCCGGAACGGTGAAGTTCCAGATCCACTTGTCGCCGTCATATTTCCACTCGCTCCTGATTAGACCAGCCGCCGACTTGTATTCCGCCTTCACGAAACCAAGCCGCTTGTCCGGAACCGGCTTCATTATGATGTGCTTGAAACCCGGCTTGGCCGGATCCGCCGCTATTCCCGCGACCGTCTCCCAGATCCATTCGCAGACGACACCGTAGGCGTAATGGTTGAAGCTGTTCATTCCTTTCGGACCCATACCCTTGTCCAGCATATAGGAATTCCAGCGCTCCCAGATTGTCGTCGCGCCGTTGTCAACGGAATAGAGCCAGCTCGGGTTCTTACGCTGGAACAGAAGTTCGTAGGCGATGTCCGCCATCCCGTTCTCGGTCAGAGTAGGCATAAGGATGGAAGTGCCGAGGAAGCCGGTCTGAAGGCAGTTGCCGTATTCCTCGAAGTTCTTGCGCAGGCGGGCGATGAGAGCGTCTTTGGCGGCCCCTTCCACGAGGTTGTTTCTGAGCGCGAAGAGGGCAGGGGTCTGCATAGTGTTGAGGATGTCCAGCTTGAACGTGCCGTCCCCGTTGAGGAATCTTTCCTTAAGGTATTTTACCGCAGCCTTCTGCATATTGTCGTACTTGGCGGCGTCACGGCCGGTAGCCTCTGCCATATCCTTCATCATCCCGGCATCGGAAGCCCAGTAGCAGGCGCTCAGGTAGTTCCAATATTCATAGGCCTCCGGACGGATTACTCTGATCCCATTCCTGTCCCGCATATGGATGCCGCCTCGGTCGCCGCCCGTCGATGCGAGAGGCTCGTAGCTCAGCCAGTCTCCCCACTGGAAGTCGCCGTTCTCGCCGGCAAGGGCCTTGTGGTCATACTTGGTCTCGTTGATGTGGTTCATCAGCTTTTCCATCGCTTCCCAGTTCTCGTCCACGATGTCATTGTCGTTGAACTGTTTCCAGACCACCCACGGGACGATGACGCCCGCATCGGACCAGCCGAGACGCATCATCGACTTCGGATCGGCTCCATATTGGGCGACAGGGGCCACACCGCCGAATCCGCCCAACGGATCCTGAGTGTCCCTCATGTCCCTCATCCATTTGTGAAAGAAGAGCCTGGTGTCCGCGAAGAAGGTTCCGGTCTCCGAAAAGACCTGCGTGTCGGCCGTCCAGCCCAGACGTTCGTTGCGCTGCGGACAGTCGGTAGGAACGGAGAGATAGTTGGAGCGCTGTCCCCAGATGGTGTTGGAAATCAGCTTGTTGATGAGTTTGTTGCCGGTGGCTATAGTCCCGGTCTCCATCTTTTCCGTGATCGATGTCACAGGGACGGACCTGATGCTCTTGATGGTTACGTCGCCGGTCGCGTTGATGGAAACCAGGCGGTAGCCGAAGAACGTGAAGGTCGGAATGAACGAAACGGGCTCTTCCGATGCGGCGAAAGTGTAGGTCAATCTCATTCCGGTGTCCGGGGTGCGGAGGTTGAGGCGGTGGACGCTTCCCTCAGGGCCGTCCATTCCGCGGCTTTTCGCACCGTTGCCGTCATTCAGAAGTTCGGACGGGAGGCAGGTGAGGACGGTGCCTTCTTCGGCGTTGAATATGAACGAAGGCACTGCGGCGGCATTCTGCCCGAAGTCAACGACGAGGTTCTCTCCGGGGTGAAGCACAATCTCGTCGCCGTCCTTGTATTCATTCTTCACGACCACGGTGCCGTACTCTTCGTCGCTGGCTCCGGTCACGGTCTCCCAGGTGTACATCTTCACCGGCGCGAGGGCCAGGTCCTCACGGAGATAGACTTCCGCTCCGCCTGTAGGAAGGATTTCTCCCCTGAACTCGCAGTTCACTTCGGGGGCGGACAGCTTTTCAGGGGTGTCGTAGCCCGGCAGTTCGCGGGCGTCATAATCTTCACCGTCGAATATGTCCGCGTGCTTTACGGGTCCCGCCACTCCGGCTTTCCAGTCTTCGACGTTTGTGCCGTAAAGTTTTTTCGTGCCGTCTGAATATGTCAGTTCCACCACACCGCGGAAAGCGGGCTTCTTCCCGATCATTCCGTCATTCCCGGAAGGGGTGATTATCTTGTCGGCCCACCAGCCCGGTGTCACTTGAGCGGAGAACACGTTGCTTTCTCCCTTTTTTGCCGCGATGATGCCGGTTATGTCATACGTGAACGAGCGTCTGGTCTTCGCATAGTGCGTGAAGCCGGGCTTGAGCACTTCCTTGCCCACAGGCTTGCCGTTGACGTACAGTTCATACACTCCCAGTCCGCTTGTCATCCACTTGGCGGACACTACCTTGCGCTCGTTCTTCAGAGTGGAGACGAACCAGCTGGCACCGTCGGCTGCCCGCTCGTTGCCTTCTTCCACGATTCCTGTCACCACAGGCGCGTCTGCGGCCGAGATCCATTGTGAAGCGTTCCAGGCCTCGTTGCCCAGCGCCTCCGTCAGTCTGACTTCGCTCACTTTCTTAGCTCCGCAGGATACAAGCGCGAATGCGACCGCAATCGCCGCTGCAAAAAGATTTCTTACCGGATGTCTTTCCATGCTGTTTTTGATAATGTGGTTGATATTCGTCTGTCGATGTTCATCATATCGGACTTACAAAGATAAAAAAATCCGGACATATTCAAAGGTAAATTTGCTGACAGGAAGTGACGGCACCTCCGCCTTGCAGATTGTGTACGGAAAAGGGGATGGCCCGAAACAGCCATCCCCTTTGCGGATTGTATGTCTTTTGCGGATTCCGGTCGTGCCGATCCACAAGCCTGAATATGGCGTTGTCATCGGAGGTTCGGACCAGTCGGAAGACTTCGGATTACTGATTGTCAACTTTCATATGCTCTACTCCTTCGGCTTGTCGGCAACCGGACGGATGGTGGCGCCGTAAATGCGCCATACATCCTGGCAGTTGACGGCGAATTCATTGACCAGCTGATAAACATAAAGGATCTGAGCCTTTCTGCCGAGCGAATCCGCGCTGGCACTGCTGAGTGCCGTGGTCCAATAGTATCCCTTTATGCGCATCTGTTTGGTGTGCTGGTATCTTGGTCCGGAAAGCGGAATGAATATGTTCTGCCCGGTGGCGGCACAGCTGAATCTGAATCCTCCGACCTTGTCGCCTGATGCGGCGATTTCCGCATCTCTTTCGTGATATACACCGAGAAGCGCCCTGGCTTCCTCGATCGTAGGGATACGGCAAGGGCTTCCCCAGTTCGCGGTAGCAGCATCATCGGACGGCTCGAGCAATGTCTTGCCGTCTTCCGGATTGTATTTCGTGCACTTCACTTTCGTGATGGTTGTCTCTCCGTTGCCGTATTTGTAGGTTCCCCAGCTGTAGTCTTCCTTCGGCTTGGTCTCACCCCAGCAGAAGAAATCCCCGTCTTCGACAGGAGCGGAAGCGCCGATGTTCGTTTCAGCCCACAGGACGCCGCTTTCCAGACCGAGGTCAAGGAATATGTGCCCGTTTATTCTGTAGCGGCCAGTCGTCTCGTGCTGCACGCCGGTCAGGTCGATGCGCTGGATCGAGCCGGCCTCCATCGGATATTCCTTCGAACCGCTCTTGGTGAATCCCATTTCGGTGTCTCCGTCTTCTCCGATCTTCCAGCCTTTCGACGTCACGGTAAGGTTGTACAGCCCTTCAGGTACAGGATAGTAGCAGACCATTGTCGATCCCGGTACTGCATCGCTGTAATGGATGGTGACCACGTTGTCGGTCGGCGTCTCCGGCTTCTCGATGTCCGTCATTATTATCGGTGACGAGTATTTGAGGTTGGCCTCGAAATCTCCGCATATCCTGCGGTCCGCAGTGAGCGTGACGGTGCCTTCGCGGCCCGGCACTATGATCTTGACACAGATCATTGCTCCGAGATGCTTGAACTGCGTGAACATGTTGTCCAGGGTAGGGTTCTCGGCAAGTTTGGCATAAAGCGGCGGATTGGCGCTTACGGGCATCCCGTCGGCGTAGTAATAGTCGGAATTGTATTCCTTGTAGGTGTATTCCGACGGCAGGTGGAATGTCAGGACCGTGCCGTTGATCTTATGCTCAGGGCTGTACGGATAGATGGCGTAACGTCCTATCTTGTTGTAAATCTTGCCTGAGAAGAGGGCGTACACGCCTTCCATCAGCTGGAACTTCAATGGTGTGAGAGTGTCGGTGTTCTCTGTCGCGACACCGATTACGTCGCTCTCCTGCCAGTACCACCTGGAGTTGCTTTCATTGGTGAAAAGCGCTTTTGTCCCGGTTTGGGAACCGTCGTCTACGGGATTCGCGTATATATTGACGACCTGAGGTCCATCGGGAACGGCGTTCTCTTCGACCTCACCCTTGTTGCAGGCCACCGGAAGAATGGTCGCGGCGGCGAGCAGAACTGCAATCTTGGATTTCAACATGGCTACCACTTGTCTTCGTCAAAGAGTTTTGATGTCGCGATTTCGGATTCCAGATTGACAAGTTCGGCGCTTGCCGCAAAATTGCTTTCAAGAGAAAGCTCCGCCACTTCGATAACGGGGGCGTGATACAGACTTTTTTCCATAAATACACTACTTTTTTATTGTCCGCCGGTATCCGGCCAACTCTCCGAGTTGTTGGCCCGCAATCTTCGGACGAATTTGCAAAAATAGTGATTTTCCCATTGTTTCACGCAAAGAATCAGAAAAAAAGAAAGAGGCCCGGAGGTCCGCATGTGACTTCCGGGTCTCTACGCTGTAGTGCGCCTTGCCGCTAGTACCTGTTCAGAGGCCTGCCGGCGGTCATATTGTGGACCTTGTGCCTGACGGTCTCAAGGACTTTGGCATATTCATCCGCCCCTTCCTGTGAGACTCCGTTGACCACGTCGGCATACTTCGCGACGGCGGACAGCACCGTGTCGATAAGTTCCACGATGTCTATCATGTCCTTCTCCACGAAACCGCGTGATGTGATGGCCGGAGTTCCGATCCTGACGCCTGATGTCTTGAACGGCGTGCGTGAATCGAACGGAACCATATTCTTGTTGAGGGTGATTTCGGCCTTTTCGAGTTCCTTCTCGGCCATCCTTCCGGTGACTTCAGGGAACTTGGTGCGCAGGTCAATCAGCATCAGATGATTGTCGGTGCCGCCTGAAACCACCTTGTAGCCTCTCTTGACGAACTCTGCCGCCATTGTCCTGGCGTTGGCCATCACCTGTTTCTGGTAATCTACGAACTCAGGCTGCATCGCCTCGTAGAAAGCCACGGCCTTCGCTGCGATGACGTGCTCGAGAGGACCGCCCTGAACTCCAGGGAACACGCTCGAATTGAGCACGGCGCTCATCTTCTTGATCTCGCCCTTAGGCGTCTTGAGGCCCCACGGATTGTCGAAGTCCTTGCCCATCAGGATGATGCCGCCGCGAGGTCCGCGGAGGGTCTTGTGGGTGGTCGAAGTCACGATGTGGGCATATTTCACAGGGTTCTTCAGCAGTCCTGCGGCGATGAGGCCGGCGGTGTGGGCCATGTCGATCCACAGAAGGGCACCCACCTCGTCGGCGATGGCGCGCATTCTTTCGTAGTCCCATTCGCGGGAATATGCCGAAGCGCCTCCGATGATGAGTTTCGGCTTGCATTCCCTGGCTATCTCTTCCATCCTGTCGTAGTCGATGGTGCCTGTCTCCTCGTTGAGGCCGTAAGGTACGGCGTGGTAGAGGATGCCTGAAGCGTTCACAGGCGAGCCGTGGGTCAGGTGGCCTCCCTGGGAGAGGTCAAGTCCCATGAACGTGTCGCCCGGCTTGAGGCAGGCCATTATGACCGCCATATTGGCCTGGGCTCCTGAGTGAGGCTGGACATTGGCATATTCAGCATCATAGATCTTGCAGAGGCGCTCGATGGCCAGCCGCTCGATCTGGTCCACGACCTGACATCCGCCGTAATACCTCTTTCCGGGGTAGCCTTCGGCGTACTTGTTGGTGCAGATGGATCCCATCGCCTCCAGCACGTTGTCGCTCACATAGTTCTCAGATGCAATCAATTCGAGTCCGGAAGACTGCCTTTCCTTTTCATTTCTGATCAGATCGAAGATCTGAAGGTCCTGTTTCATAAATTCTGTAGTTAGTTTTTCACCTCGTGTCCGCAAGGATGGCAAGGTCTCGCAAAGATAAGATTAAAAAACCATTTTTGCTACTTTTTGCGACTATATTCACACAAGGCCGCATCCGCGAAATCAGGTAATGCCTGCAGAAGAATGAATATGAACGGATATGAAAAACGGATGGCCGGAATCTCCGGCCATCCGTAGAACAATTGTTGATAAAAAGCTACTCTACATCCCACCAGATGCGGCCTTCGGTCTTGTCCGTGTCTGTTCCGTACTTGGCGTCAGACTTCAGACCTTCAATCGCTGTGTTGTAGTTGTCGATGTTGAGAGTGTTAGGAGTTCCCAGCGAATTGCGCCTCGGGATCGTCAGGGTGTTGTTCGTGTACCTGATCTCTTCGAGTACCGCCACGCCGCCCGTAGGTTCCGGCTTCGCCTTGAATGCAGGCAGTCCGGTACGCTTCCAGGTCGCCCACATCTCTTCAGGCTGCATATAGTAGTTGATCCACTGCTGCGAGATGATCTTCTCGAGAGTGATGTTCGCGAACTCCGGGCGTGCAAGGTAAGCGTTGATCTTGGCATCCGTGACAGGACTGTAGTTCGGTGCAGTCTCGGCGGTCTGGGCAACGACGTACATATCGGTCGCCCAGTCGCGGTATTGCTCCATCGAAGCCCTTACGCCTTCCTGGAACCATCCCTTGGCATCCTTTCCTGCAACGGTGCCGCCCTTCTTGACCGCGATTTCCGCGAGCATCAGACAGGTCTCAGGATAGGTGAGGATCGGAGTGAAGGTGTGCATCTTGTCCTGGTTGATGTAGTAGTCCTCGTCTTCGATGGCTCTGGCCGGCATATTGTTGTTGCCGATGATGCCGCCGTTCTTGATGTAGTAGCGGCTCTCGACCTGGGAGTGCATACGGATTTCAAGGTTGGCTTCGGTCCCGTCCTCCTTGTGGTAAGGAAGAGTGAGGTAGGCGTCCTTCTGGAATGTGGCCGAAGAGCTGTCAGGGTTGGCTGACATTCCGACGTAGCGGTCGATGAACTGAGGCCAACGTTTCGCATAGTCAGGATATTCCTTCTTGAAGGTCTCGAACCATTCGTCGTTGGTGTCGTTGTTGTTGCCGTCGCCGAAACCGTTGCGGCGCACCAGAATAGGCAGACGCGGGTCATCGACCGACTTGAGGAAGTTCACGAACGCCGCGGAAGCCACGTACTGGGAGGTGATGTCCTGGATGTCGTCGGTGTTGTTGTTGTACTCGTTGGTGTGCTGATAGATGCAGGACTCGTCGTTGCTCGAGATCACGTTGGAGGCGGATGTGAGCACCTCGTTGATGACGCTGTTGTAGAACGCCGCGTCAGCCTTTTCGAGTCTCTGGGCCATCTTGACTCTGAGAGTGTTGCCGAACTTTATCCATTTCTGGACGTCTCCGTTGTAGAAGAAGTCGTTGGTCCCGATCGCCGCCTGGCTGTCGTTCGAGGCTTTCAGAGTTTCGACCGCGGCCTTTACCTCCGCGTCAATCTTCTCGTACATCGGAGTCCCGTCTATGCCCTTCTGATAGAGGTCATAGCGCGGCGTGCGGATCCCCTCGGTAGCCCTGAAGGCTTCGGTGATCGGAGCGGCTCCGTAGGTGTCGAGGACGCGCCACTGTTCGTAGTTGAGCAGAATCTGCGCGATGGCCTTCAGGTCGGAGTATTTCTCCGGGTTGTCGTTCTTCGGGATGACGGTGTTGATCAGGTAGTCAAGACGAAGACCGTAGGCGACGTTGCCGGAGAAGTAGTCGTTGTAGGCCGGGCTGTACGGCTCCGGATGGTTGTTAGGCTGGTCCGGAGAGATGTAGTACCCTTGCGCAGGTCCGCCTGAGGACACGAGGTACTGCATATAGATCATCACGCCGCTGTACTTGCCTGTCAGGTGGGAGCGGCTGTTGTTGTTGAAATTCAAAGTCGCGCCGGTGAACACGTTGCGCGGATCGGTCGTTCCCAACTGCTCCGGATCGGTGTTCAGATCCTGATACTCGGACAGACATCCGCTAAGCATCAGCGCGGTGCAGAGTCCTGCAAATAAGTATTTGATTGTTCTCATCTTTTCTTCCATTTTTAGAATCTAACGGTCAGATTGAAGGCATAGGTGCGGTAGAACGGCACGGCACCGATGTCCATCGGCTGCAGCGGGTTGTTGCTTGAGATGGAAGCCGGGTTGAGGCCGTCGGTGAGCTTGTTGATGATGTAGCCGATGTTGCGGGCGGTGAAGCCGAGGCGCAGATAGTTCGCGCCGAACTTCTTGCAGATGTGTCCCGGGAGACGGTAGCCGAGGGAGATTTCGCGGAGAGCGAACCAGGTGTTGTCCTGGATGGATCCAGGCATTGCAGGCATACCCCAACCGTAGTTCATCATATACCACATGCCAGTCGTGACAGGCCTGACGTTCAGAGTCTCGACAGCCTCCTTGTAAGTGAGACCGCCGACGTCCACCATCGCACCCACAGAACCGTCAGGGTTCTGGGTAGGGGCCTGTGCGCCTTCAGCGAACACTGCGTCGAGCATCAGACCGTCGTAAACCGTCTCGCCCTTGTAGTTGATTCGCGCGATACCGCCGTGTTCCTTGTCTCGGCCTTCGAGGGTGGACTCGAGGGATCCCTTAGGAACGCAGTACTTCCACATGTTCGAGAAGTAGTTTCCTCCGAAACGTCCGTCGGCCTGAACATAGAGGTCGAGGTTCTTCCAGGAGAGCGAGGTGTTGAGGCTGAGGGTGAAGTCAGGCTCAACCTTGCCGAGGATGTGGCGTTCCCTGTCGCCTTCTTCGTTACGGTCGTAAAGGGTCGGAGCGTAGTAGGCTGAAACTGAGTTCGGGGAACCGTATTCATCGTAGTATTCGATGATCATCTTGCCGTTGCGAGGGTCGCCTTCCTCTCCTTCCCAGGTCTGGACAGGGGACATGTAGGAGCCGTTCAGGTAAGAAGTCAGCACACCGAACGCGCCGCCTTCGTAGGCCCAGATTTCAGGAGCGGAGTCGTAGCCGCCCATCAGCTGCCATTCCTTGACCTCGTCGTCAAGCTTCACTACCTTGCCTCTGTTGACTGCGATGTTGCCGCCGATGGTCCAGCGCCAGTCCTTGTTGCGGATAGGCGTCACATCCATCTGGAGCTCGATACCCTTGTTCTGGATGTTACCTGCGTTGATGAGCTTGGTGCTTGCGCCGGATTCGGAAACGGAACCTACCGACATGATCTGGTTGAAGGTGTTGCTCTTGTACCAGGCGAAGTCGACGTTGATCCTTTCATCGAAGAAGCGGGTGTCGAAACCTAACTCGATTGACTGCTGGATTTCCGGCTTGAGGTCGGAGTTGTAGGCCGTTCCGAGGTTAGGATAGGCCGCAAGTACGGAACCGCTCTTGTCCGGAGTGTAGATGGATTCCTGGCTGAAGACTCCGTAGCCCTTGCTCGTGGCATAGGCTGACGTACCCATACCCACGCGGGCGATGGATGCGCGGATCTTACCGAACGAGAACCAGTTGCCGATGTCCTTGCGGAACGAATCGGTGAACACCCAGGAGAGGTTGGCTGACGGATAGAACACAGAGTAGTTGTTCTCTCCTGTCATGTATGTAGGATATGTCAGAGTGGAAAGCCAGTCGTTGCGGGCAGTGAGTTCGAGGAACACCTGGTCGCGCCAGCCGAGGTTCACGATGCCGGAGATACCGAATGTCTGCTGGTTGCGAGGAGTGTAGCTGAACGAAGGGTCGATCTTGTTGACTGAGTTCGAGAACGAGAACACGCCCGGAACCACGAGACCGCCGTTGGTCTGCTTGCTCCAGGAATGGCTTTCGGTGTTGCCGTAGAGTTCGGCGGCGAGGATGGCTGCCACGGTGAAGTCGCCGATTCCTGACTTGATTGTGCGCTCAGGCATCTGGAGCATTCCCATAAGGTTGTAGCCGCCGGAAATGTTGCCTCCTCTGCCGTAGCCGCCCGAACCTGAAGGACCGCCGTTCTCGCCGGTTCCGACCCAGGTGCTCTTGGTGCTGATGCCGTAGTAGTTGTAGTTGGCCTTGATGCTTCCCTTGAGCCAAGGTGCGAAGTTGGCGTGCAGGGTGATGTCGGAGAGAATCGAGTTCTCGTTGCGGATCTGGACCTGCGTGTCGCGCGTGTGGAAATAACTGCGCAGCGTGCCCCATGAAGACGTGGTCTCGACGGCCTGCGTCTCAGGGTCCCTGTACTGGCTGTAGTAGGCGGCGACGTCAAGGTTGCGTGGAACGTAGTAGGCTGTGATCATTCCGACGTTGTTGCCCCAGTCCCATCCGCCCTGGCTGGCTCCGTTCTTCGCGGAGGAGAAGGCGTACTTGATACCGAGTTCGACCGAGAACACGTGGTTGAGTTCGGTGTTGCCTCTGAATGAGATATTGTGACGGCTGAAGTCGTTGTTGATGAACACGCCGATGTTCTTGGTGTAACCGTAGGAAAGGCGGAAGGAGGACTTTTCGCCGCCTCCGCTGATCGCTATGTTGGTCGTGTTGTTGATGCCGGTCTGGTAGAATTCCTTCCAGTTGTCAGGATGGGCCACGTAAGGCGTGCTTTCTCCGTTAGGCATATACTGGTTCCTCAGGCTTCCGTCCATCTTCGGGCCCCAGCTGTAGTTGACCTTGTCGAGGGATCCGTCCGGCTGGAAATCTCCCTGGTAACCGTTGTAGGTGTAACCGGCACCGTAAACGTTCTGCAGATCGACAGGGGATTTGTAGACATCGGTCCATTCAAGAGTCTGGTTCACTTCGATTCCGAGTCCCTGCTTGCCGTACTTTCCGCCCTTGGAGACGATCACGATGGCACCGTTGGCACCGCGGGATCCGTAGAGGGCGGTGGCGGCCGCTCCCTTGAGGACGGTCACGCTCTCGTAGTCGGCAGGGTTGAGGTTCTTAAGCTGAGAACCCCAGTCGGTACCGCTTAGGTTGCCGGTGATAGGCTCCTGGATGATCATGCCGTCGATCACGAAGATAGGTGAGTTGTTCTTGTCCACAGACTTGGCTCCTCGGATGGTGATGGCTGAAGAGGATGTGACGCCTGAAGCGCCGCTGGCATCGATCTGCAGACCGGCCACCTTGCCCTGGAGGGCGTTGACCGGGTTGATCACGTTCGCGCGCTCGATTTCGTCGGTGGAAACCCTTGTGGTGGCGTAACCCACTGACTTGGCCTGCTTAGGCAGACCGAGGGCCGTCACGACGACCTCGCCGAGCATAAGGGAGTCTTCCTTGAGGACTACTCTGATGCTGTTGCCGGTCACTGTGACCTGCTGTGTGATGTAGCCGATTGAAGACACCTCAAGGACAGCGCCTTTCTTGGCTTTGATCTCGAAGCGTCCGTCGATGTCGGTGGAAGTGCCGGTGGTCGTGCCGGAAATCACCACTGAAACGCCGACAAGAGTCTCGCCTTTTTCATCGACGACGGTACCGCGGACCACGTTGTCCTGCTGGGCCTGTACCGAAGCGGACACGTCCGATGTGGTGACGGCCGCGTTTCCGGTGAAGGAGCACAGCAGGCTGAGTGTGAGAACTGCCGCTGCCAGGCTCATCGGATGAGCTTTCGGATAATTCTGATAGAGGTTCATAAAATGATGATGGTTTTGGTTTGTTTTTGTGTTGAACGTCTGTACGCAGGCCGGTTCTGCCGGCCGATTCTGATGTGGTTGTGGTTTTAAATCATATGTTTGTTTTTTAGTTGTCAATAAAGATGCTCATAAACCCTTCAGCCGGTCTGCGATGGCTGGTTCTTTATCCCATCCTGCCGGTCTTTCCATCAATGCTCGCGGCAATTTACGAAAAGTTAAGATAACTTCCAAATATTTTGAATGTTGAAACGTGCCACATCGATTGCGCAAAGGTCGGATTCCGTTTTTACGGTTGGCCGTTTTTTATTATTTTCGCGTCGCGGAACCCGGGAGCGTCGTGCCGGCTTCCGGCCGGAAACATTGAAACAACGAAGGGCGTGGAAACATTGGAGAAACATTGCGGAAACAATGAAGTACGGAAGATGAAGGAAGAAAACAGTACAGTGCGAAATATTACGGACGAAAAATGAAGGACAGGAAATTACTGAACATCGAACTGCACAGGGTCACCCCTCAGCAGTACCGCCAGCTGCCGGAAACCGGCCTTGCCGTGGTGCTTGACAACATCAGGAGCGCGCACAACGTCGGCTCCGCTTTCCGCAGCGCGGATTCGTTCAAGGCGGACAAGGTCTGGCTGTGCGGAATCTGCGCGGTGCCGCCTTCGGCAGAAATCCACAAGTCTGCCCTGGGCGCCGAGGACAGCGTGCCGTGGGAATATTCAGAAAGCACCCTCGCCGTGGTGGAAAGGCTCCGCGGGGAGGGCTACACCGTTGTGAGCGTGGAGCAGACGGTGGACTCCGTCAGCCTGGACGATTTTGTCCCGGGATCCGGTACCGGTGCGGGTGAACCGGGAGGGAAGTATGCCTTCGTGTTCGGCAACGAGGTGGACGGTGTCTCGCAGGAAGTCGTGGACGCGTCCGATTTCTCCCTGGAAATACCTCAGTTCGGGACCAAGCATTCCCTGAACGTTTCGGTTTCCATAGGAATAGTCCTGTGGCACTTCACTCTCAGGTCGCGCTTCCGGGGCAAGGCCTGAGCGGCCTATCTTTCCAGCCAGGAGAGGAATTCGTCCGTGCGTGACCGGCTGACGGTCAGGTCGGGAGCCGGGCCGAGGTTGGCCGAGACCTGCACCTTCGGAGCGATGCGCAGCCGTCCGCCGAGAAGCTTGGTGACGCTCTCCACGACATCCTTGGCGATTATGCAGCCCCTGGAAATGCGGAAGAACCTTTCCGGGTCCAGTTCCGTCGCGATGGCGTCCATCGTGCTGTCCATTATGTACACGGTGCCGCTGAATGTCACCACGTGGTTGTTCTTGTCCTCTGAGTAGAAATAGGCGATTTCGCAGGCCTTCACGGGAACTATCTGGTCGTTGAACTGGACCAGGTAGCGCTCCCTGTAGCCCGCGGCGGACTTCTGCCTTGTCACCGCATCCAGAATCTTCTTCACGTCGCTTCCGCCGGTAGCCCTGCGGCATCTTTCCACGGCCCGCCTGAGCGCTGGCGGGTCTATCGGCTTGAGGAGGTAGTCGATGGAGCCGGCCTCGAAGGCCTTGACGGCGTAACTGTCATAGGCGGTCGTCATCACGACACGCGGCCTTACCTCGACGCGGCGGAAAATCTCGAAGCAGTCCCCGTCGGAAAGCTCCACGTCCATGAATATCACGTCCGCCTCGTCGGGCTTCCCTTCGAGTCTCTGCACGGCCTCCTTGACAGATGCGCATTCCCCGATGACCTCGATGTCGGGGAACTCGGCCCCGAGCAGCTTCTCGAGGCTCCGTCTTGCCATCATTTCGTCTTCTATGATAAGAACTTTCATAACAGGAATCTGATTGGATGAACAGTGTTTTACATAAGCGGCAGTTTCACTGTGTAGGAGTCTCCGGTCCGGAGAATCTCAATCCCCGCTCCGGAGCGCTCCCTGTACTGCTGCCGTATGTAGTTCAGTCCGAGTCCGCCGGACTGCGGCTGAGTGAGTTTCGGAATCAGGTTGTTGGTGACGGTCAGGATATTCCCGTCGGAATACACTCTGATTCTGAGCGGGTTGTCGGCGGACACCGCGTTGTGTTTGGTCGCGTTTTCTATCAGAAGCTGCACCGAACACGGCACCACATGCCGCGAAAGGTCCGCCTCGGGGATGTCAACCTCCAGCTCGAACCCGTCCTGGAACCTCACCTTCAGCAGGTCGCGGTACATCTCGACATAGGTCATTTCATCGCGCAGGGTGACGATGCTTTCCTCTTCGTTGCGTAGCATATAGCGGTAGATTCCGGCAAGCTTGTGGATGTACTCGCTGGCCTCGCTGTCCCGTCCGTCCAGCACGAGAGCGTCCAGAATGTTCAAAGAATTGAAGAGGAAGTGCGGATTCACCTGCTGCTTGAGGTTGAGGTACTGGTACTTGGCGAGGTCGGCGCGGTCCTTCTCCCTTTCTGCGCTGCGGCGTGCCGAGAGAGCATATTCAATCATATAGACCACTGAATATACCAGCGCTTCCGCGATGAGGGCGATGAACATCAGTTCGAAGAACTCTCTCGCAGTCGGGATGCCCTTGTAATGCAGCGGCAGCCTTGCGCCGACCAGGAACGCCGGGAGCGCCGCCGAGGCGAGGAAGAACGCTGCTGTCGCCGCGATGCGCGCCGCTATGCCGGAACGCTTTCTCAGGCGGTTCTGGTATTCAATGAATATGACCGTGAGGCAGACCATCAGCAGCATGGCGAGGGAATTGTCGATGAAGGACGACAGGTAGCCGAGCACGGATCCTCCGGTCAGCAGCGAAGAGCCGAAGGCGGAAATCACGATTCTGGCCAGCAGGATGGCGGTGATGGTGAAGGCAAGCCACCTGTATTCGACCGAGGATCTCTTCTCCTTGACGGCGAAGCGCCTCATGAACAGCACGAGTCCCCAGCCCATAAGTTCGGTCGTGGTGAAGGTCGCTATGGCGGGGGAGAGGACCGGATGGCTCACCAGCGTGCCGGCAAGGGAGGCTATGCCGTTGCCCAGAAGGTAGCCCGCAATGTTTGTGATGATGATGACCGTGGCCGAAAACTCGACACTCTGCCTGTACTTCAGGCAGAGAATCACCGTCAGGATGATCGTGAACGTTGTCAGGACCAGTTCATCGTTGACGCTGAGCATCCTGCACAGGACGGCGGCCGCCGCGTGAAGCGCAGCGAATCCGTGGATTATGGTCGATGTCCCGAAAGTCTTCATCGTCTTGTGTCATCTCATTGCGTGGTCATAATGTCGGCGCGTTGTTGCATCGCGCGGCCGCAATGTCTGCAATTTAGGAAAAAAAACGTTCCGTTGGTCAACAAAACTTCGCAGTTCGTCAGCATTTTCGTGCAGTTCGTCACTTTATATATTAAAGGATGGCATCTTTTGACTATATTTACGAACGATTTGACTGTTTGCGAACGTTTTGACACTAAAAATAGTACCGGTTAAGAGCATAACTCTATAATGCAAGAAAAGAACAAACTTACCTTCAGGGAGATGTGGAACCTGAGTTTCGGGTTCTTCGGCGTGCAGATTGCCTACGCCCTCCAGAGCGCGAACATCAGCAGGATTTTCGCGACGCTCGGCGCGGATCCGCATCAGCTGAGCTTTTTCTGGATTCTCCCTCCGCTGATGGGAATGATAGTCCAGCCCCTCATCGGAAAGTGGTCGGACAGGACCTGGTGCAGGCTCGGCCGCAGGAAGCCTTACCTGCTCGTCGGGGCTGTCATCTCCGTGCTCGTGATGCTGTTCCTGCCGAATGCGGGCAGCCTGAACTTCTCGTCCAGGCTCATCCTCGGGCTCAACGGAGCGATGTGGTTCGGACTGTTCTCGCTGATATTCCTTGACACTTCGATCAATGTGGCGATGCAGCCGTTCAAGATGATGGTGGGGGATATGGTCGGCGAGGAGCAGAAGGCGCAGGCATATTCAATCCAGTCGCTTCTGTGCAACGCAGGAAGCCTCGTGGGCTACCTTTTCCCTATATTCTTCACTTGGATCGGAATCGCCAACACCGCCCCGAAGGGTCAGATCCCGCAGTCCGTGGTCTGGAGTTTCTGGTGCGGAGCCGCGATACTCATCATCTGCGTCCTCTACACTTTCCTAAGCGTCAAGGAGATGGCTCCTGATGAATA
>CAVCDF010000079.1:0-23596 GCA_963600795.1 Anaerotignum sp.
TTACACGTCCCTGCACGCCGTTTTCCTTCGCTATTTCAGGGTACTGAAGGTTCTGGTTGACCCATTTCGAGAATTCGTTGGCATCCCCGCCGTTGAATGAAGGTTTCTCCTCTACCAGCTGGAAAGGAATCGCCTCTTCTTCAACAACTTCCTCCTGAACCTCTTCAACATAGTCCATAATTTCGACTCCAAGGCTGGCGTCGTCTTCAAGACTCATGAAGTTGTCATCAACCTTGATGTCATCTTCAACAATGTCGATCTGGTCGGACAGAACCGGAATTTTCGGAGCTTCTGGTGGTGGTGGAGGGGTTTCCTGAGTGATAGGAACCATATCCTCTACTTCTACAACCTGAGTGTCTTCACCAAGTGAAGCTACACTCTTCTCCTTGGTGCTGTAGGAGAAAGCTCCCCAGACCACAAGAAGAGCAGCAACGAGTCCAATCTCCGTAAAGAGAGTTCTCCTGTTCTCAAGATCGGCTTTCGGTGTTTTCTTGATTTCCATATTCAGTCATTAAATTTTAACTTTCTTTCATCCGCTTGCCGGTAACACGTTACAACAAGCGTTCAAAGATAGAAATAATAATTGTCTTTTCAAATTTTTTGAATTAATAGTTGTAGATTTGCGCAAATATTGGTTCCTATGGTTAGGTATTATTGTGAAGACATAAAGTTCGTGTTCAAGAACAAGCTGGCGAACAACCGATGGCTCAAGATGGTGGCCGGGAGTGAGGTAAAGACACTTGGAGACATCTCAATTATCTTTTGTTCAGATAATTACATTCTGGATGTCAATCTCCGTTATCTTCAACACGACTATTTTACCGACATCATCACTTTCGATTACTGCGAAGGTGACAGGCTTTCCGGCGATCTTTTCATCAGCGTTGACAGCGTCAGGGAAAATTCCAAGGAATTCGGTACCGATTTCGATGAAGAGCTTCACAGAGTGATCGTTCACGGTCTGCTCCATCTTATAGGTTACGATGACCACACCGAGGAGGAGCAGAAGGTGATGCGTTCGAAGGAGAACTATTATCTCGGCCTTAGGGATAAAGCTTGACTTTTTTCTGAATAATATTCAGAAAGTACCGAAAGGAAAACTCTTATGAACGAATATGACATCATAGTGGTAGGGGGAGGGCACGCCGGTTGTGAAGCCGCTGTCGCCGCCGCCAATTTAGGCTCGAAGGTTCTTCTGATAAATTCCGACCTTATGAGCTTTGCCCGTATGTCCTGCAACCCGGCCGTTGGAGGAATAGCCAAGGGACAGATCGTCCGGGAGATTGACGCTCTCGGCGGAATGATGGGCCTTGTCACAGATGCTTCGACTCTTCAGTTCCGGATGCTTAACCGTTCGAAGGGACCGGCTATGTGGAGTCCAAGAGCCCAGTGCGATAAACAGGTGTTTTCTTCGTACTGGCGTAAAATTTTGGAAAGTAATTGTAAATTAGATATTTACGCTGATTTTACCACTTCTTTTCTCTTTGAGAATTCAAAAATCTGCGGAGTCAAGACAAATACCGGGGCAATTTTCAAATCTCAAGCGGTTATTCTTGCTGCCGGAACCTTCCTGAACGGCCGTATGTTCATTGGCCGGACATCTTTTGAAGGTGGAAGGATAGGAGAGTTGTCCTCTCATGGTCTGACTGAACAGCTGATGAGTCTCGGATTGCGGACCGGAAGGATGAAGACTGGAACTCCTCCGAGAATCGACATTTCTTCCGTCGATGTTTCCAGACTTACGGTTCAGACAGGTGATGATGCTCCGGAAAAGTTTTCCTATCTTGACGTTCCGTCCAAGGTTCAGAAGAACAAGGAGCAGATGCCTTGCTTCATTCTTCACACGAATTCGAAAGTTCACGATATTCTTAAATCAGGATTCAAAGATTCTCCTCTTTTTACAGGTATGATTTCCGGCAAAGGACCGAGATACTGTCCGAGCATCGAGGATAAACTCAGAGTCTTTCCGGATAAAGATTCTCATCAGCTTTTTCTCGAACCGGAGGGGAGTGACACCAATGAATATTATCTCCAAGGTTTTTCCTCTTCGCTTCCTTTGGAAGTTCAGCTTGACGCTCTTCACAGCATAGAAGGATTGGAGGATGCCAGAATATTCAAACCTGCATATGCTGTCGAATATGACTATTTCGACCCTACCCAACTTAATTCCACGCTCGAAGTACGCGACATCGAGAACCTTTATTTTGCCGGCCAGATCAATGGAACGACAGGGTATGAGGAAGCAGCTGCGCAAGGGATAATCGCAGGCATCAATGCGCACCTTAAAGTTCACGGACAGGATCCATTCATTCTGAGAAGAGACGAGTCATACATCGGTGTGCTCATTGACGACCTTATCACAAAAGGAGTGGATGAACCGTACAGGATGTTCACTTCCCGCGCAGAATACAGAATTTTGTTGCGGCAGGACAATGCCGATTTGCGTCTGACTGAAAAGTCCCACAAGATAGGTCTTGCCTCTGACCGGAGGTTTGAACTGATGCAGCGGAAATATGAAGCCGTCTCCAATCTTTCTTCAATGTGTGATAATGTCAACCTGAGGGCGGATGTTGTCAATGAATATCTTTCCTCGGCTGGTTCTGCAGTCTTGACTGAATCCAAACGAATCTCTGATCTTGCATCCCGACCTGAGGTAAGCTTGAGTGATTTGCTTGAATTTGTTCCACGTGGAACATTCAACAAGTATTCAGTGGAATTTTCAGCAGGGGAGAATGGGTTGTCCGACCGGCTTGAAAAAGAAATTATAGATGCAGTCGAGATAGAAATCAAGTACAAGGGATATATAGAACGGGAAAAAAACATTGCTGAAAAAATTTCCCGGCTGGAAGACCTGAAGATTCCTGAAAACTTTGATTTTGACCGCGTGTCCGGTCTGACAATCGAGTGCAGGCAGAAGCTTATGCGCTACAAGCCTTCCACAATAGCACAGGCTTCCCGGATATCCGGAGTTTCTCCGGCCGACATATCCGTTCTGCTTGTCTATTTCGGCAGATGATTCCTACATCATCTGGAGCGCAGATTTGATGATTTGCTCGACTTTGGCGTTCGGATTGGCCTTAAGTATGGCTTGAATGGCTTTGTTGACTGCTGGCTTCGCAAAGCCGAGCATAACGAGAGCGCGGCTGGCTTCCTCAACGATTTCGCTGCGATTGCCGCCGAACAGTTCGCTTGAATCCGCGCCTTCGCCCTTGACTATTTTGTCTTTCAGTTCGAGCACCAGTCTCTGAGCACTCTTGACTCCGATTCCTTTGACGCTTTTGATTCTTGCGATGTCTTCGGACAGGATGGCCTGTCGTATTTCTTCCGCTGACAACGAAGAAAGCATCATTCTCGCCGAGTTGACTCCTATTCCGGACACGCTGATCAACAGTTCGAACAATTCCCGTTCATCTTTTGTGGCGAAGCCGTAGAACAGTTCTGCATCTTCACGAAGGTAATGATAGATGTACGCGATTGCTTCCTTCTTGTCCTGAAGAGCCTGGAAGGTCTGCAGAGAAATCTGGATTCTGTAACCGATACCGTTGTTTTCAAGAATCAGTTCGGCAGGGGAGAGTTCGGCTATCGTGCCCTTTATGTAGTCAATCATATTCGAATATTTTTAGTCTGACAATTTAGCGTCTGGCAAAAATAACAATTTTGCGTAAAACAACATCTTGCCAAGTTCCATAATCATCCGTTCTTCCGTAGCTTTTCATTATCTTTGCAAGATTGATTAGGATAGTTCAGGCTATGAATATTCAGGAGATAAGAAATATGTTCCCGGCTCTGGGACTGAAGGTCTATGGCAAACCGCTCGTCTATTTCGACAACGCGGCTTCGGCGCAGCGCAGCCAGTCCGTCATCGACACCTGGACCCGCCTAACAGTTGGTGCGAATGCCAACATACACCGCGCCGTCCATTCGCTTGCTTCGCAGGCTACTGATGAATACGAAAGCACGCGCGACGCTGTAAAGGAACGCCTCAATGCAGCTCATAGGGAGGAAATAATATTTACTTCCGGAACAACGGCTTCAATAAACCTGGTGGCCTTTTCGTATGGTGAAACATTTGTGAATCAAGGAGATGAGATAATTGTAACGGAAGCCGAGCATCATTCGGACATAGTTCCGTGGCAGATGCTCTGCCAAAGGAAAGGAGCCGTGCTGAAGGTTCTGAAAGTTGATGACGAAGGACATCTCGATCTTGACGAACTTAAAAGCCTTCTTTCTGACCGTACCAAACTTGTCGCGGTAACGCAGATTTCCAATGTTCTGGGCATAGTGAATCCTGTCAAGGAAATCGTAAGAATCTGCCATACAAGGAATTGTCCTGTCCTTGTCGACGGTGCTCAGGGCTTTGTGCACGAAGGTATTGACGTTCAGGATGTTGACTGCGATTTCTATGCTTTTTCGGGCCACAAGGTCTATGCTGCGACCGGCACCGGAGTCCTTTACGGAAAGAAGAAATGGCTGGATGCTATGGTTCCGTACCAGGGCGGGGGAGAGATGATAGCGACTGTCAGGTTTTCCGGAACCACATATGCTCCTCTTCCTGAAAAATTTGAAGCCGGCACTCAGAACTTCAATTCCGTTCCGACTTTGAAACCGGCAATGGAAGTAGCAGAACTGATGAATGACAAGGAACTGGTCAATTATCAGGAATCGGTTTCCGATTATCTTTATTCTGCTTTGACGGCAAACCCGAGAATCAGGCTTTATGGCGTTCCACGTGGAACGCAGCGGAAAATCCCGCTCTTTTCATTCAGCGTGGAAGGTGCTCATCACGAGGATCTTGCCTTGATTCTTGACAAGATGGGTGTTGCCGTACGTTCCGGACAGATGTGCGCGGAACCATTGATGGACAGATTCGGCGTGACAGGAATGCTCCGCGCTTCACTTGCACCGTACAACACTATGGAAGAGGCGGAATATTTCATCAAATCGCTTGACAGGGCGATTGAAATGCTTGTATAGATTAGATTTTTGGAGGATAATCAGAAGATTTTTATATGGTTTCACTTGAGAAAGCTAAGCAGGCTGTGGTCGAGGATTTCTCGATGTATGACGAATGGCTCGACAAATACGAGTACCTGATCGATTTGGGAAAGAATCTGGACGCATACCCGGAAGCGGAAAAGACGGAAGACAGGCTGATAAAAGGATGTCAGTCCAGAGTGTGGCTTGACTGGAAGCTTGAAAACGGCAGATTATGGTTCAGGGCCGACAGTGACGCAATCATCACAAAAGGTATAATATCGCTGCTGATAAGTGTCTATTCAGGCCGTACTCCTGCTGAGATTGCGGCGGATGATTTCAGTTTCATCAATCAGATAGGCCTTAAGGAGAACCTTTCTCCTACAAGAGCCAACGGTCTTGTCTCGATGATTGACACAATCAAGGCTGTAGCGGTCGAGAATTGCAATAATGAAGAAAAAAACGCTCAGGAGGAGAAGGTTGATGCAGAGAGCGAGGTTTTGACGGCGGAGGATGCAAAGGAACTGGCTCCTCTCTATGACAACGTAGTCCTTGCTCTGAAGCAGGTTTATGATCCCGAAATACCGGTCAACATCTATGATCTGGGTCTTATCTATGAACTTGTCATCAACAAGAAGCACGAAGCTTTCATCAAGATGACATTCACTGCACCGAACTGTCCTATGGCCGATGAAGTGCTGGAAGAGGTTCAGAGAAACGTGAACGATGTTCCCGGCATCAAGTCCTGCAATGTTGAACTGGTCTTTGAACCCGCCTGGGACCAGTCTATGCTTTCTGACGAGGCTCGGTTGGAACTTGGCATGGATGACATAGATTCCTATTCTGCAGAGGCATATTCACGGACGGGTAATCAGGATCCAGGCAGTGGACCCGATTATTCGAAAGGACCGAATTCCTGACAATGGCGTTCGTAAGCATATATCTGTCGCTTGGGAGCAACCTCGGCGACCGTACAAGGAACATAGAAGAGGCTTTGCATCGGTTGGACAAGGCTTTTGAGGGGCATTATGTCGCTCTCTCGCGGCTGATTGAGACTAAGCCGATGGGTTTTATCGGCGGAAAATTTCTCAACGCTGCAGTCCTTTACAGGACGTTCAGACCGGAAGTCCCTGCGGAAGATGCGGCCCTGGAAGTTCTTGCCAAGGTGAAGGAAATCGAGCGTTCAATGGGCAGAACGGACGTTCCTGAATATGACGGCACGGGCAACAGACTTTACCGTTCGCGCATAATCGACATCGATATCCTGTTCTACGGTTCCGAACGAATAGATGTTCCTCAACTGACGATTCCTCACAAAGGTATCCTGGATCGTCCTTTCGTGATGATTCCTCTTCAGGAAATCGCCAAACCTTCTCTCAAGTCCGCCTTTCCTGAATATTTCTGAGTCTGATGGCATTACCTGAGGCTGAATCGGACTCTTACGTTAACAGATGCAGGTCGTAGCCGATAAAGCGTGGAGTATGTGGCGTTAGCGCTGAAGTAGGAATTACCATAATACTTGGTACCCAAGAGGTTTGTTCCTTCTAAGACATATTCAAAACGCTTGTGTTTAAATGACAGGCGCAGATTGGCGAATACACCTTAAACGCAAATATAACGTTTTTTTATAAATTGAAAGTTATTTTTCAAAAAAAGTCTAGGGATATTTACATGCTGATATTGAATAAGATACCGATGTAGTCGGAGTTCAGGCCGCTGATGGCGAACGAGTCAATTCCGCTCCAGAAATTACGGGCGTAACGGATGCCGACGGAGGTGTCATAAGGCAGCCATAAAAAGTTTCCGAGTTTGACCGTCAAGTCCGCTCCTACGCTGAACAGGTTCTCCGAAATCACCTTTCGCGGGTTGTAATATACCTTGGAGTTCTGCTTGAACGATAGAGCGGACCAATCGAAGAAAGGCATCACTTCGAAGTTTTTTATGTAGGCGGCAGGGCTTAGGAAAGACCAGTCGACGAACAGGAAAGGAATGGCATAATCGGCAGTCAGTCTGAATCTTGAGTTGGAACAAGAATTAAGTACGGATCTCAGGTTTGTGTCCACGAAACCCCGTGGAATCGCGTTGAGGGCGCCTTCCGGGGTGCTGTACCTGCCTCCGGTTCCGAGGTCGAACTCGATCGATGCAGTCAGTTTCAGGCCCTGCTGCGCATTGATTCCAGGAAGATAGCCGTAGGTGTAAACGTAGGCCGTGCTGCTGTAGGCGTCGGAGTGGCCTGGACGGGTGTGGACACCAAGTTCCGCTCCGATTCCGAGAGAAGGGAACACCTGCGCATCTGCAGTCTGCCTGAGCAGATAGCCTCTGAGCGAAAAGTCGAGAGTCTGCAGCGGCGCGAGATGAGACTCGTTCAATGTTTCAATTGTTTCAGCAGTTTGTCTGCCGTCCTCCGTGACTATTTTCTGAATCAGAATCTGGTCGTTGTACCTGTCGTTGGTGTACTTGTAGCTGACCTGCGGAATCAGTCCGCGTCTCAGGCCTCCGGAAGAGAAATTGAAAGGAATGTAGGCCTTGACGCTCCCGCTGAAATAAGGCTTGTCCGACAAGGTGCCTTTGTTGAAAAGCCGGAATGTGTTCCCTTTAGTCTGCTGGATTTTCCGGATGTCCATAGCGGCTCTGTCGTTCAAGTCCGCTGAGAACTCTAACACAGGATAAAGTCCTGAATAAATGTACTTCAGGTGTCCGGAATGGCGCCATCCTCCGTCATTGTACGGATCTTCGTGCGCACTGTAGCCGATGAACCCGTAGCCTGTGCTCAGCAGGTTCTGGAAGAGAACCGTAGCACCGGGAGAAGCGGTTTTGTAGTACTCGTCGCCGCTGATGGATTCGACGTTGTCGTAGTTGAAGTAGATCGGGGCCCAGGAATGGATGTGCGGGAATCTTGTCTTTGAATATTTCCGCGGTCTGGAGAATATGCTTGTGTCCGCTGCTGAAGCAGATCCTGTCCGTGAAGCAAGAACCTCCTCCTGATCCGAAAGCGCTTCAGCGACGGGATATTCATAAATGTCTTCGAACCGGACTTCAGCCATAGGCAGATCTTTGACGGCCGTTGCGTAAAGCATTCTGCCTTGCCTGTATGCTTCGGGTTTGTCCGAAGGAGCCAGGGAACTGTAGTACAGAGTGTCGGCGGAGCCGTTCAGGAAAGGGTCGCCGATTCCGTATCTTGTGGAAGTCACCTGCCTGAGCGTTTTCACGTCGATGTCCAATGAATACAATTCCGTCACTCCTGTCCTGTCGCAGAGGAAAGACAATGATTCTGTCCCGTTGAATTTCATCGGTCTCAGATGCGACAGGGTTACCGGTTCCGTGCAGGTAAGCGGACGCAGCAGAGCCTTCCCGTCAGATCCGGTTCCGGCAATCTCATAGATGCCCATTCCGTTTTCGGACAGTCCGGCCGTGAAGAGCCTTTCGCCGATCCAGACAGGCTCAGTGAACTGCAACGAGTCCGGTGCGGCGTAGATTTCCGAAACCGAACCGTCTGAGGAATTCAGCAGACAGATCCGCGAACCTCCTTTGACAGGATATTCGGTGACCGCCAGAACTTTCGAATCCGGCGACGGGGCGGGATTGAAGAATTTGCCCTTTCTCGTCAGGTCGCGGGCCGCTCCCGGGTTGGAAGTCTCGATGTACCTTATGCGGGAATCTCCGCCCAATGTCCATCTGCGTCCGCTCACGGACTCCGACCAGTAGATTCTTTCTCCGTTCGGGTCGGGAACAAGTCCGCTCGTGTAGGATGCGAAAGGTCTGAGTCTTGTCTCCTTCCCGCCGGGCGTCAGGCGGACAAGCGAACTTGACGTGACCATCCCGGATTTCAGCGAGTAGATTCCGGCTCCTGCCACGAATGCTCCGCCGGCATATTCAGTGTGTCTCCACGGCTTCCCCGTAACCTGACTGGAAGGCATAAACGGTCCTCTTGCGGCCGCGTTGCCGTCCCATATTCCGTGAAAACCTTCCTCGATGGTCCTATAAGACTTCTTGAGGTTCATTCCGCTTGCTTCCTTGAGGGTTTTCCGGAGATTGAACAGCCTCAGCTTCCTTGAGGCTGCTGAAAAATAGTTCCGGATGAACAGCGGCTCGTTGAAGAACACTCTCGCTCCGGCCACCATCATATAGCCGGACCTGTAATGGTCCGGAGTGTACAGCCTGTTCGAGCCGTAGATCCATCTGTACCAGTCGCGCCAGTCACCGCAGTCGAAGGCGGGCATCATATATTCGAGAAAATAGGCTTGTCTTCCGCGTCCGGTGCGGCTCAAGGCGGTTTCGGCCACTACCGCATCGCCTTCAAGAAGGGCAGGCCCCGGGAACAGTCCCGCCATCGCGCCTGCGAACATTTCGCCGGTGAGCCAGTGCATCACCTTCAGTTTACCGTCTGCGCCGAACTGCATCTGGGCGGCGTGGCGGCCTTCGTGTATCGCAAGGTGCTTTTCCCACGGCATAGGTGTAGGGGAGTATGGGTCGCGGACAGTGAATATGTCCATTCTTTTCGGTGCCCAGACTACCGAGGCGTTCGGCAGGACGTAATGTCCGTGCAGAATGACCGGCATCCTTGACCTATAGTTCTGCCCGATCAGGTATCCTGAGGATCTGGCGACGTCAGCCCTCGCGGCTTCAAGCCGGATTCCGTAGACTCTTGCAAGGGAGTCGGAGCCGGCCGGATAGATCAGCCTGAAGTCAGGCGTGTCCATACTGCTCCATTTCACGCTTGCGGGGTCGCTTCCCGTGGTCGAGAACTGCGCGGCGGCGTCAAAGCACAGCAGTATTGAAACCGCTGCCGTCGCCAAACTTCTTCTGAATATGCTTTCCATATTTTCCCTTTTTTAGAGTCCTGGTTGCGAAGATAGTGAAATGCTGCAAGATAAGCATTCCGCAAAGGAATATTCAAGAGTTTTTCGGGCTGCAGGCGGAATATTTTTCAATTATGACTAAATTTGTGGGAATATATTTACATCATTTAAATGCAGATTATCCTACAGATCCTTACCTTGCTCGGAGCAATGGCGATGTTCCTTTACGGAATGACGATGATGAGCGAGGGATTACAGAAAGCGGCAGGCGACAAGCTCAGGTCTTTCCTGGCTTCGATGACTTCCACCACGTTCAAAGGAATCATCACCGGTATCGTGGTCACTGCGCTCATCCAATCTTCAAGCGGAACGACCGTGATGGTCGTGAGCATGGTGAACGCAGGCCTCCTGGCTCTCGGGAACGCCATCGGAGTCATTATGGGAGCGAACATCGGAACGACGCTCACGGCCTGGCTCATTTCCCTGTTCGGTTTCAGTTACGACATCGGTGCGCTGGCCATTCCGCTCATCGCCCTTGGTTTCTTCCTGATGACCACCAAGAGCAACAAGAACCGCAGCATAGGCGAGTTCGTCATCGGCTTCTCGTTCCTGCTGATCGGTCTTGCGACGATGAAGGATTCCGTTCCTGACCTGAACCAGTACCCTGAAGTGCTTTCCACCGTACAGAATCTGACGAGCTACGGTTTCTTTTCTGTGATAATCTTCACTCTGGTAGGCGCGGTCATCACGATGATTCTGCAGGCTTCCAGCGCTTCTCTGGCCCTGACGATGGTTTTCGTGGCCAACGGATGGATAAATTTCGAAATGGCGGCCGCGATGGTGCTGGGAGCCAACATCGGAACCACAATCACCGCCAACATCGCCGCAGCCGTGGCCAACTACTCTGCAAAGAGGGCGGCCATAGTGAACACGCTTTTCAACGTCATCGGCGTGCTGCTGGCCCTGATCTTCTTCCATCCGATGATCAGGCTGATCGGTCTGCTGACGACAGCCTTCGGCTTCATCGATCCGGTCTCTCTCTTTGACGGCAACGCTTCTGGCGCGTTCGGACCTGAGCAGCAGAATTCGATGCTTTACGGAATCTGCATTCTCCACACTGTCTTCAATGTCACCACGACCTTGATTCTGGTATGGTTCATTCCTCAACTTGTGGCGGCGGTGAACAAGATCATCCCTACGCCTAAGGGCGAAGAGGAAGTGTACCGCCTCAAGTTCATCCAGGGAGGCCCGCTTTCAACTGCTGAACTGTCGCTCGACGAGGCTAAGCAGGAAATCATCCATTTCGCTGAAATCTGCCACCGCGAGGTTGACTTCATCCGTGCCGCCGTGAGCGCGAAGAATCTTTCCGAGTTTGAGCCTGCGGGTGAAAAACTCGTCAAGTACGAGAACATCACGGACAAGATAGAGTACGAGATTGCATCTTATCTGAATGAAGTCTCGAAAGGCGAAATCAGCGCTGAATCCGCTTTGAGAATCAAGTCGATGTACAGGATAATCGGTGAACTCGAGAGTCTCGGTGACTCCGGAGAGGCTATCGGCAGAATGATGAAGAGGGCGTTCAGCCACGGCAAATCGTTCGATGACGGGATGGTCAGGAAACTCGACAGGATGCTTGACCTTCTTGACGTGGCGTTCAAGGCTATGGAAACGAACCTCAGTTCTCCGACCGTGTTCCTGAAGGACATCTCCAACGCTGAGGATGCCGAGTACAACATCAACGAGTGCCGCAACAACCTTCGCGAGGAACACATAGTCAACATCGAGAAGGAAGGCTACAACTACCAGACCGGGGTGTTCTACATCGACATCGTCCAGGAACTCGAGACGATGGGCGATTTCATAATCAACATTTCCCAGAGCCTTCTCCAGACAAACGATTAGTTGGATTGAGATGAGACGTCTGCAAGCATATTCATTGATTGCGGCCCTGGCTGCGGCCATTGCCGTCCTGGCGTCAGGCTGCGGAGGACGTGGTGCCGCAAAGTCCGGCGGAGAAGCCTTCCGGCCGCATCATTTTCCCGCCCTGCCTGAACCGCCCGCGATGGTGACCGAACCACGGGAGGCCACAGAATATGTTCTCTCGAACTATTGGAATGAATTTCTTTCAAAATCCTTTCCTTGCGATTCCGGCATTGTGAACGGCGTGCCTGCCGAAGAGGTGGAAAAGGCTCTCGGCACCTATGTGACGCTTCTTGAACAAGGTGCCGGCGTGGATTTCGGACGCAAGGCGATGGCCGGCTTCTTTGACAAGGTCGAGAAATTCCAGGCGGCGGACACTTCTTCCAACGTGTTCGATTTCTTCGAGGAAATGGTTCCCAAGTACCTGTACGATCCTAATTCTCCCGTCAGGAACGAAGACCTTTACCTGCCTTATGTTTCGGGACTGGCCGCTTCCGCATTCGTCGATCCTGAAATGCGCCGGTCATATTCCTACAACGTCAAACTTTGTTCTCTGAACAAGATCGGAACACCGGCCGCCGACTTCACCTTCACGGACTTGTCCGGGAAGAGGCGCTCGCTCTACGGAATCAAGGCGGAGACCACGCTGCTGTTCTTCACCAATCCAGGCTGTCCGGCCTGCAAGGAAATCATCCAGTCTCTCACGACTGATGAAGTCATTCCGGGCCTGGTCGCTTCAGGCAGGCTCGCTGTCGTCAACGTCTATATCGATGAAGACATCCCGCTGTGGAGGCAGTATGCTTCCGAGTATCCGTCCAGCTGGTACAACGGCTACGACCAGAGTTATCTGATCCGTTCCGACCTGATCTACGATGTCAGGGCGATTCCGTCGCTCTATGTGCTTGACGGCGAGAAGAAAGTGATAATGAAGGACGCTCCGGTGGAGGCAGTGCTGCCTTATCTTGAAAATTTATAATGACACTGAATATGAAGATCGACAAGGAACTTTGGGGTACAGCCCCCGACGGAAAGGAGATATTCCTTTACACAATTGAAAACGGCAGCGGAGCTTTTGTCCGTCTTGCAAGTCTGGGAGCCGGAATAGTGTCCATTGCAGTTCCGGACAAGGATGGAAAGATTGCGGATGTCGTTCTGGGCTACACCAGGCCTGAAGATTATTTCAATGACGGCCCTTGTGCCGGAAAATGCCCGGGCCGCTTTGCCAACCGCATCGCCTTCGGAAAGTTCTCGCTTGACGGAACGGAATACACCCTGCCGGTCAACAACGGTCCGAATCATCTTCACGGCGGTCCTGAGGGATTCCAGAACCAGGTTTGGGACAGCCGCGTGATCGGCGATGCCGTCGAGTTCCAGTATTTTTCACAGGACGGAGAAGCCGGCTATCCGGGAAATCTCAAGGTCGTGGCCCATTATGAATGGAGCGAGGACAATTCCCTGAAGTTGACTTTCACCGCACAGTCGGATGCCGCAACAGTCATAAATCTCACGAACCACGTCTATTTCAACCTCAACGGCGAAGGCAACGGGAACATCCTGGACCACGAACTGAAGCTGAATGCGGCCGTCTATCTGCCTACGGACGAGACCTTGATTCCGGTCGGAGAACCCGACCCGGTTGCCGGAACTCCTATGGATTTCCAGGAGTTCAAGAAAATAGGCGCTGAAATCAACGAGGATTTTCCTGCCTTGAAATACGGCAAGGGCTACGACAACTGCTTCATGATCGACGGCTACGAACCAGGACAGCTTCAGACTGCGGCTCAGCTTGTTTCTCCGCTGAGCGGTCGCGCCCTTGAAGTGCTGACGACACAGCCTGCAGTCCAGGTGTACACCGGAAACTGGCTGGAGGGTTGTCCTGCAGGCAAATGCGGCCGCGGCTACCACGACTACGAAGGAGTGGCCATCGAGTGCCAGCATTGCCCGGATTCACCGAACAAACCGGATTATCCTACCACGGTTCTCCGCCCCGGAGAGATCTTCTCCGAAGCGATCATCTGGTCTTTCTCGGTAACAGGCAAATAATTTTTCGCAAGCAAATGCAACAGTATCTTGATCTCCTGCGCCTCATTATGGAGGACGGGACGGTAAAGCACGACCGTACCGGAGTGGGCACGAAAAGCATATTCGGTCATCAGATGCGCTTTGACCTTTCAAAAGGCTTTCCGCTTCTCACCACCAAGAAAGTCCATCTCAAATCCATCATCTACGAACTGCTGTGGTTCATCTCCGGCGACACCAACATCAGGTACCTGAAGGAACACGGCGTTTCGATATGGGACGAATGGGCTGACGCGAACGGAGATCTAGGTCCGGTCTATGGCCATCAGTGGCGTTCCTGGCCAGCTCCGGACGGCAGGACGATAGATCAGCTGTCGCAGGTGATCGACACGGTCAGGAACAATCCGGACTCCAGGCGGATGCTTGTCTCGGCCTGGAATCCCGGTGAAGTGGACAAGATGGCTCTTCCGCCCTGCCACTGCCTGTTCCAGTTCTATGTCGCCGGCGGGAAACTTTCCTGCCAGCTCTACCAGCGCAGTGCGGACACTTTCCTCGGTGTGCCGTTCAACATCGCTTCCTATGCGCTCCTGACGATGATGGTCGCCCAGGTCTGCGGCCTGGAGCCGGGAGAATTCATCCACACCACGGGAGACACCCACATCTATCTCAATCATTTCGACCAGGTCAGGGAACAGCTGGGACGTGAGCCTCGGGCGCTTCCCGTAATGCGGCTTAATCCCGATGTCAAGAGCATCTTCGATTTCACTTACGAGGACTTCACTCTGGAAGGGTACGATCCGTGGCCGGCGATCAAGGCTCCTGTGGCCGTATGACGAATATGCCTGAAAGAGAAAATTTCGGCGGCAGGGCCGCCGTCATAATGGCTCTTGCCGGCTCCGCGATAGGACTCGGCAACATCTGGAGATTTCCTTACATCGTCGGCGAATACGGCGGCGCCGCATTCATCCTCGTCTATCTTGCGTGTTCCTTTGTCCTGTCGCTTCCTATCCTGTTTTCAGAATCTGTGATAGGCAGAAAGACGCATCTGGGCACTTTCGGCGCCCTTGACGCACTCGCTCCGCATTCCAAGTGGAAATGGCTGGGCCTTCTTACTGTCGTCACCTCCCTGATCATACTCTCCTACTACAGCGTCGTCGGAGGGTGGTCCATTGAATATCTCTTCAAATCCGCTTCGTTGAGTTTCACGCCGGACAATGCGGATGTCGTCACGGGAATGTTCGGCGAATTCGCGTCGTCTGTCTGGGGACCGCTCGTATGTATGTTCCTGTTCCTGGCCTTGACCGCGCTTATCGTTTTCCTAGGTGTCAAGAAGGGTATAGAAAAGTTCAGCAATTTTTCGTTTCCTGTCCTTTTTGTGCTGATTGTCGCGATCGCCGTCTATTCGGTCACGCTTCCTGGTGCTTCGGAGGGAGTGAAATACCTTGTCAGGCCCGACTTCTCCAAACTGACTCCGGACGCATTCTCCGCAGCCCTTGGCCAGAGTTTCTTCTCGCTATCGCTGGGAGTCGGAACGATACTGACATATTCATCGTATGTGGGCCGCGACGAGAACCTTATCGCTTCCGGAGCCGGCACTGCCGTGTCTGACCTGCTGTTCGCGATACTGGCGGGATTCGCCGTGATGCCGGCTGTCTTTGCGGCCGGGATAGCCCCGTCTTCAGGTCCCGGACTCGTGTTCGAGACGCTTCCGTACATATTCGCCAAGATGGGGGCCGGAGGCACTCTGGTGGCCATTCTTTTCTTTCTGACGATTGTCGTGGCAGCGTTGACATCTTCGATTTCGATGCTTGAGGTGGGAGTGGCCTATCTCGTTGAGGAAAAGGGATTTTCCCGTCACAAGGCGACCGTGCTTCTCTTTTTCGCGACATTTGCCGTAGGGGTGCTTTGCTCTCTGTCCTTCGGCCCGCTTTCCGGCATCAGGATTCTGGGCAACGGAATCTTCGATTTCTGCGACAAGATGTGCTCCAACTACCTTATGGTGCTCGGGGCGTTGTTGTTCTCTGTCATCGTGGGATGGAAACTTGACAGGAAGACTGTCCACGATGAACTGACGAACAACGGTACTCTGCTGGTGAACGAAAGGCTCTTTCCGGCCATATATTTTCTCATAAAGTACGTCGCTCCGGTCACCATCGCCGTCATCTTCATCACCAGCGTATTCTGATCCGTCAGCCGGCCTCCGGTCCGGATCCGGCAATCAAGGGACCGTGCCGGGAGGCATATTCATCGGAAATTTTGTAAATTTGTCTTCTTTGACAACACAGGCTATGGCTAAAGGCAAGATACTGGAGGACACTCCGCTGATAAAGCAGTTTTTTTCCGTCAAGGCGCAGCATCCGGAAGCGGTGCTTCTCTACAGGGTAGGGGATTTCTACGAGTCCTACTCTGACGATGCCGTGCTTGTCAGCAAGGTTCTCGGAATAGTTCTGACCAAAAAGTCGAACGGTGACAAGGGCTATGTTGAAATGGCCGGCTTTCCGCATCACGCCATAGACAACTATCTTCCGAAACTTGTCCGTGCGGGGTACAAGGTGGCGGTCTGTGACCAGCTTGAGGATCCGAAACTTACGAAGAAACTGGTCAAACGCGGCGTCACGGAGTTGGTCACGCCAGGAGTTGCCTTCAACGACCAGCTTCTTGACCAGAAGGAAAACAATTACCTTGTCGGCCTCACTTTCGAGAAAGACAAGTGCGGGGCGGCCTTCCTGGACGTGTCGACAGGTTCGTTCCAGGTGGCCCAGGGGTCTCTGGACTACATAGGAACCCTGATAGCTTCGCTGAATCCGAAGGAGGCTGTTGTCTGCCGTGGATGCGAGAAAGGCGTCAGGGAAAGATTCGGCGACAAACTGTATGTTTCAACTGTCGAGGAGTGGGCCTTCGTCTATGATGCGGCCGTCGAAAAGCTGAAGAAGCAGTTCGGAGTGGACTCGCTCAAAGGGTTCGCGGTCGATGGATTCCCTCTTGGAATATGTTCGGCCGGCGCCCTGATGGTCTATCTCGAACAGACTCAACACACCGGACTGAGGAACATCTGCTCCATCTCCAGGATAGACGAGGACCGGTTCGTGTGGATGGACAGGTTCACGATAAGGAATCTGGAAATATTCAATTCTGCGGCCGGAGGGGAGGGCGTGTCCCTCGTGAGCGTCATTGACAGATGCTCTTCCCCGATGGGCGCAAGGCTTCTGCGCAGCTGGCTTGCAATGCCGATAATGGACATCAGGGAACTCAACTCGCGCTACGACGTTGTCCAGCACTTCATCGAGGCCCCCGACGACCTTGACAGGCTGCAGGAATATGTCGGCGAGATCGGGGATCTCGAAAGGATAATATCCCGTGCTGCGACAGGCAGGATAGCTCCCCGCGAAGTTATGCAGTTAGGCAGGGGACTGGCCCGGATGGAACCGATTGCGGATCTTTGCCGGAATCACGGCGAGAAGGCTCTGGACAGTCTTGTCGGCGGGATGAAGAACTGCTCGGCACTCCTGTCGGCCATCACAGGCACGATGGCTGCGGAACCCGCGTCCGCGCTGGGCAAAGGCGAAGTCATCGCTTCCGGAGTCGATGCGGAACTCGACGATCTGAGGAGCATTTCTTCCGGCGGGAAAGACTATCTTCTGAAACTTCAGCAGCGCGAAGCCGAAAGGACAGGAATATCCTCGCTAAAGATCAGCTACAACAATGTCTTCGGCTACTACATCGAAGTGCGAAACACTTTCAAGGACCTTGTGCCTCCGGAGTGGACCCGCAAGCAGACCCTCGTCAACGCTGAAAGGTACATAACGGCCGAACTCAAGGAATACGAAGAGAAGATCCTGAGCGCAGAAGACCGGATCTATGCCATCGAGGCGAGAATATATTCGGAACTCGTGGCCGAGATCCAGGCGAACATTCCTGCAGTTCAGACAAACTGCCGCATCATCGCGCGCCTTGACACTTTGGCGGGGTTCGCCTGTCTTGCCAAGGCGAACGGTTACTGCCGCCCTGAAATGACCGGGGAACTGTCCCTTGACATCGAGGCGGGCCGTCATCCTGTCATCGAGACACTTATGCCTCCAGGTGAGGAATATGTCCCCAACGACATCCATCTTGACTCAAAGAAGCAGCAGATCATCATTCTGACAGGTCCGAACATGGCCGGAAAATCCGCTCTGCTGAGGCAGACGGCCCTGATTGTGCTGATGGCTCAGATCGGTTCGTTCGTGCCTGCCAGGAGCGCCAGAATAGGCTATTTCGACAAGATATTCACAAGAGTCGGAGCTTCCGACAACATTTCACGGGGCGAGTCCACCTTTATGGTCGAGATGCTCGAAACCTCGATGATCCTGCACAACCTTTCAGAGCGTTCGCTGGTGCTGCTGGACGAAATAGGCAGGGGAACCTCGACCTATGACGGAATGTCCATAGCCCGCGCGATCGTCGAGTACATCCACGAATACGGACACAAAGCCAAGACCTTGTTCGCCACCCACTATCACGAACTCAACGATCTTGAGGAGACATATTCAAGGGTGAAGAATTTCCACATAGCCGTCAAGGAGGCTGGCGACAAGGTGATATTCCTTCGCAAACTCAAAGAGGGTGGCACAGCGCACAGCTTCGGAATCCACGTTGCTAGGATGGCGGGGATGCCGAAGGAGGTCATCCAAAGCGCCGAAAACACCTTGAAGGCGTTGGAATTTAATGATTCGCAGCATCTTGTGAGTGCAAGCAAAGGTGAACTCCGCAAGCCTGTCCAGACCAAGGCCGGCACGCTCGAGAGCGACGGAAGCCTGCAGCTGTCATTTTTCCAGCTGGACGACCCGCTGCTGGAATCCTTGCGCGACAAACTTGCAGGGGCGGACCTGAACAATCTTACTCCGCTGCAGGCATTCGACCTGCTCCGTTCCATGAAAGAGGAACTCGGTCTGTAAACGGCCTTGCAAACATAGAAAAATGATTACCTTTGCAAGTTGTTTTCCAACGATTGAGTTACGTTTGCTGAAAGACTGAAAAATATTCAAATACTATGACACAGGACGAACTGTTCAAGGTGCTGGTGGCACATTGCAAGGAGTACGGGTTCATTTTCCCGTCAAGCGAGATTTACGACGGTCTGGCGGCTGTCTATGACTATGGCCAGATGGGCGTCGAGCTCAAGAACAACATCAAGCAGTACTGGTGGAGCGCTATGACGAGGCTGAACGAGAACATCGTCGGCATCGATTCCTGCGTGTTCATGCACCCTAAGACCTGGGTGGCTTCAGGACACGTCGCGGCGTTCAACGACCCGCTCATCGACAACAAGGATTCCAAGAAGAGATACCGCGCCGACAACCTTATCGAGGACTATCTCGGCAAGATCGAGGAGAAGATCGAGAAGGAGGTGGCCAAGGGACGCAAGAAGTTCGGCGAGAATTTCGACGAGGCCAAGTTCCGCGAGACCAACCCGAACGTTCTCCGCGAGAAGACCAAGTACGATGAGGTGCACAAGCGCTACCTCGCCGCCGAGGAGGCCAACGACCTCAAGGAGTACAAGCAGATCATCCTTGACTGCGGCATCGTGGATCCTATCTCCGGCACCGCCAACTGGACGGACGTGCGTCAGTTCAACCTGATGTTCTCCACCCAGATCAGCAACACCGGTGACGCGGACGACAAAATCTATCTCCGTCCGGAGACCGCGCAGGGAATATTCATTGAATATCTCAACGTCCAGAAGACTGGCCGCATGAAGATTCCTTTTGGAATCGCTCAGATCGGCAAGGCCTTCAGAAACGAGATTGTCGCAAGACAGTTCATATTCAGAATGAGGGAGTTCGAGCAGATGGAGATGGAATTCTTCTGCCGCCCTGGCACTGAGATGGAGTGGTTCAAGAAATGGAAGGAGAACCGTATGAAGTGGCACGTCAGCCTTGGTATGGGTGCGGAGAACTACCGTTTCCACGACCACGAGAAACTGGCTCACTACGCCAACGCCGCGACTGACATCGAGTTCAACTTCCCGTTCGGCTTCAAGGAGCTTGAAGGCATACATTCCCGCACTGATTTCGACCTGGGCAACCACCAGAGGCTGTCGGGCAAGAAGATCCAGTACTTCGACCCGGAGACGAACGAAAGCTATGTTCCTTACTGCGTGGAGACTTCCATCGGTGTCGACAGAATGTTCCTCGCCGTGCTGAGCCATTCCTACAAGGTGGAGCAGCTTGAGGGAGGGGAGAGCCGCGTCGTGCTGAGCATTCCTGCTCCGCTGGCTCCTGTGAAGGTGGCCGTGCTTCCGCTTATCAACAAGGACGGCCTGCCTGAGAAGGCCCAGGAGGTTATGAACGAACTCAAGTTCGACTTCAACTGCCAGTACGACCCGAAGGATTCCATCGGCAAGCGTTATCGTCGTCAGGACGCCATCGGCACTCCGTTCTGCGTGACCATCGACCACGACACCCTGAACGACAACTGCGTGACCGTCCGCGAGCGTGACACGATGGCGCAGAAGAGGGTTCCGATCGCCGAACTCCGCTCGATCATCGACAAGGAAGTCAACATGAACAACCTCCTCAGGAAACTCTAAACTTCCGGGAATCGGAATTGCTGTCCGCTCCGACGGTCGCCTCCAGGTCGAGGGTCCGCCGGAGCGGTTTTTTTGTGAATGTTCAGAAAAAAGTTTTGGAAATAAGGATAATTGATGTATCTTTGCAGTGTATTACAACACTAATACACTATTAAGTTAGAAAAGATTAAAAATAAATTTTTGCCAGAATGTTGACAATAAACAAATTATCCTTCTCCTACGGCGAAAATGCCGTGCTGAAGAACATCTCGATGGAACTTCGGCCGGGCAACATCTACGGTCTGCTCGGAGAAAACGGGGTGGGGAAAACCACTCTTCTGACACTGATGTGCGGTTTGAAGAAACCGCTTGAAGGCAGCATAGACATCGATGGCTTCAAGCCTTTCGACCGCAAACCTCAGCTTCTTTCAAGAATCTATTATCTTGCCGACGATGTGGCCGACATCACAATGAAGCCCGAGGAATTTGCCGCGAACTACGGTAAATTCTGGGGAAAATTCTCCTTGGAGACATTCAAAGCCCTGCTTGACCTGCTTGAAGTTCCGTGCGGGAACAGGATGGACAAGATGTCCGCAGGCGAACTGAAAAAGACTCACATCTGCTTCGCTCTTGCCACAGGCTGCGAGTACATATTCATGGACGAGCCGACCAACGGACTTGACATTCCGTCGAAGGCGCAGTTCCGCAAGGCCCTGCTGCAGTACACGTCCGAGGATTCGGTAGTGGTCATCTCCACCCATCAGGTGAAAGATCTCGAGAGCGTGATCGATCCTGTCATCATCCTTGACCGTCAGGCGGTTCTGCTTGACGCAACCCTGGCGGAGATTTCGGAGAAAGTCTATTTTGACTACGGTACGGAACTGAAGCCGGACGCGCTTTACAGCGAGTTTGTTCCCGGAGGCTGCGTACAGGTGATTCCAAATGCGGAAGGAGTCGAGAGCAAGGTCAGTCTGGAGGCTCTCTTCAACGCCGTGCACAAGAACAAGGAGTGGTTTGCGGCCGCCTTCAGGGAACAAGGCGATGCTGGTCTTTAATTGGTTTTGATTTAGAAACAGATAGTTATGAACGATACATTCAATTTTTCCAGATTCGGAAAATATTATGCCAGCGACTTCAGGAACACTTTCAACAATGTCTGGCTTTCCGTACTTCTCTATTCTCTCACCGGGGTTATCGCCTACTTTTTCTGCGGAGCGATCCGTCTGTTCGTTGAGGGTTCCTGGGGGTCTTACGGGCTTGTGGGCAGGGGCATCACTTTCTTTATTGTGTTTTACATGATGATAATGATTCTTCCTTCCAAATCCTACGGGTATTTCACCGCTAAGCGTCAGGGGGAGTTTTTCTCGATGATTCCGGTTTCTCCGTTGGAGAAGGCGGTCACGATGATCGTGAATATGGCTGTAATCGCACCTGCGGTCTATGTTGTCATTGCCCTTTGTGCCGACGCTCTGATTTGTCTTGCCGATCCGGCAAGCGGTGAATCCCTCGTAAGTTTCATTTCCCGTTACTTCGCTAAACTGGACTTCGGGTTGAACCAGTTGAAGGCGGAGGAAGGAGACCTCGTGTTGTCCGTGTGGCAGTTTTTTGCTGGGATTGTTCTCAATGTTCTCAGCTGGACTCTGTCCTTCCTTATCGGAGCGCTGTATTTCAAGAAAAACAAAGTATGGATGACAATACTTGTGCTGATTCTTTTCTCTATGGCGTTCAGCTTGATATTTTCTCCTATAGTGGCCTATCTTGGCGAAGGTTTCTTGGATATGGTTTACGATTCCGACATTAACGGGATATTGAATGCCGTTATGTGGGGAGGACTGGCCTTCAGCACCGTCATCATACTTGCAATGATGTTCTGGGTATATTTCAGAGTGCGAACGGTTAAACGCTAATACGGACTGTTATGGAATTCAACTCAAACAAACCGATATATCTCCAGATAGCGGATTCCATCTGCGAGCGTATTCTTTCAGGTGAACTTAACAGCGATGACAGAATTCCGTCTGTCAGGGAATATGGTGCCGAAACGGGTGTTAATCCCAACACCGTGATGCGCAGTTACGAGAAGCTCACGGCTGACGGAGTCATCTACAACAAGCGCGGAATCGGCTATTTTGTTTCACCGGACGCTTCCGTGAAGGTGCTGGACGCTTTCAGAAGCGATTTCCTCATCAACGAGTGGCCTGCCATACGCCGCAAGCTCGACCTTCTCGGACTTTCCATCACCGACCTCCCGACCGGCCGATAAAAAGTCCGGTCTTGCGGGCAGTCTGGCGCTTGCTGACGGCGAAGACGGGAAGGATGAAGATTACGGCGATTACCGAGAATGCCATGCCGGCTATGGTGCCGACGGCGAAGTCGAACCAGAACACCTCTTCCGGGCCGTCGCTGAGGAACGGAAGCAGACCAAGTATGGTGGAAACTATGGTCAAGGTGATAGGATTGATCTTGCGGGAATATGCCTTGACCCAGAGACGGATCCCCTGAGCATTCGCGGAATGTTCAGCAAGAAGGGACTGGTATGTCGTGATCAGGTATATTCCTGCATTGACGACGATTCCGCTGAGCATCACGAACGCGGCGAAGCCTCCTTGGTCGAACGAGAAGTCAGTCAGTCCGAACGCAAGGAACAGACCGATGAAAGACACTGGAATCATAAAAATCACCGCCAGCGGGTAGCGGAACGACTCGAATGTCATAGCCAGCATCACATACATCACGGCAATGATCAGGAATATCAGCCAGGCATACTGCTGCCGGGCGCTGTCGAACCAGCCGCCGTCCGGATTCTCGGCCTTGAAGCCCAGCGGCAGGACATTTCTGTTCATATGGTTGACCGCATCCTTGATGAATTTGCGTGTAAGTTCCCAGTTTCCTATGAAGTCGAAGCAGACTACAAGTTCGTAGGACTGGTTCACCTTCTTTATGGTGATTCCGGTGCGTTTCTTCTCAATGCCGCCCACGCTTGAAAGAGTCATCTTTGTCTGTCCGACATCTATCGGAGAATTCACTACGTGCCAGAGGTCATATTCGTCCAGATCCGATGAGCGGAGTACGACGTCGACTCTTTCGTCGCCATATTCGGAAGTCCCGATCTCCTGCTCGTACAGCAGGGACGCAAGGTAGCTGTAGTAGGAGTACGGACTTATGCCGGCAAGCGTCATTCTGGCGAAATCGTAGTCAAGCACGAATTCCAGAGCAGGTCTTCCGTTCCATCCGCCGGCCCAGATTTCCGCCCCCTGCACTCGTCTGTTGGCGTTCAGGTACTGAAGCAGGGCCTGGGCGTATTTTTCAAGTTCCTGATAGTTGTAGCCTTTCAGGG
>CAVCDF010000080.1:0-4169 GCA_963600795.1 Anaerotignum sp.
GGCGGGGATGCCGTGCGTGGAACGGGCCTTCTGACGCACGGGATGGGTTCCGGCGGGATGCCGTGCGTGAAACGGGCCTTCTGGCGCACGGGATGATGGCCGGCGAGCGTAGCAAGAAAGCAAAATTTGTTGTCACCGGACAGGAATAACAGGAAAAATAACTACATTTGTGTGATTAGTGTCCGGGTGACGGAACAAAGGACATTCCCGCTACTGTCAAAGGGGCGGAAATCACCGCCGTCCAAGGCACGGGACGCACTAAAGATTTTCACAGGTATGTACAAGAGAGTTTTGCTGAAACTGAGCGGCGAGAGCCTCGGCGGACCTGCCGGCAAAGGGCTTGACACCGAAAGTCTTCGGAAATATTCAAAAGAGATAGCGCAGGCCGCGAAGGCGGGGCTGCAGATCGCCATCGTCAACGGCGGAGGCAACATATTCAGAGGTCTCCAGGGACTCGACAAGGGTTTCGACCGCGTTGAGGGTGACAGGATGGGGATGCTGGCGACGGTGATCAATTCGCTGGCACTCAGTCAGTTCATCAAGGACGAAGGAGTTCATGCCGAAGTCTTCTCCGCTACGCCTATGGAGCCGCTGGTCCGCTACTACAACCGCGACAACGCCGTCAAAGTGCTGGAGGAAGGCGGGGTCGCCCTCATCGCCGGAGGCACCGGAAGCCCGTTCTTCACGACCGACTCGGGAGCCGCTCTCCGCGCGCTTGAGATCAAGGCCGACGTGGTGCTGAAGGGCACCCGCGTGGACGGAGTCTACACTGCTGATCCGGAGAAGGACCCGACTGCCGTCAAGTACGACGAACTGACCTTCGACGAGGCTATGGCGAAGCATCTCAAGGTGCTGGACCAGACCGCCTACGCCCTCTGCAATGATGGGAATATGCCGATAATCGTCTTCGATGTCAACGGAGAGGGCAACCTGATGAAGCTCATCGAAGGAGAGAAGGTCGGCACCCTCGTGCACAAGTAGACCCGGCCCGCTGAGGCGGAAAACCAGAAACACGAAAGATCATCAACACTATAGACTATGCTTACAGACAAAGCTAAAGAAATCGTCAACGGCGTCAAGTCCAAGATGGAGGACTCCGTTGCATTCCTTGAGGAAGACCTCAAGACCTACAGGGTGGGCAAGGCCAATCCTTCCATCCTCAACAACGTGATGGTGGACTACTACGGCTCCGCCACTCCTATCCCTCAGGTTGCTTCCGTGACGGTTCCTGATGCCAGGACAATCGCCATCCAGCCATGGGAAAGGAATATGATTTCTCCTATCGAGAAGGCGATAATGGTCGCCAACCTCGGATTCACTCCGCAGAACAACGGTGAAGTGATCCGCTGCCCTATCCCGCCGCTTACCGAGGAAAGGCGCAAGGAACTCATCAAGAAGGCCAAGGCTGCAGGCGAGAGCATCAAGGTGGCGATTAGGAATGCCCGCCGTGACGGTGTCGATGCCTTGAAGAAGGCCGAAAAGGCCGGAGACTTCTCCGAGGATGTCCGGAAGGAAGGGGAAGATGAGATTCAGAAGGTCACCGACGCAAAGGTGAAGTCAGTCGATGAGCTCGTTTCCGCCAAGGAAAAGGAGATAATGACAGTTTAAGACACCTTAAATTGATTTTAATTCACTCCTGCCGGAAAAAATCCGGCGGGAGTGTTTGTTTTAAGACGGATTTCACTATCTTTGTCACCGTTATGATGAGCGCACGATTTTATTCTTTCGGTTTTTACTTCTTTTACCGCAGCAGGTAGAGGACCGGACGAGCGTGTGCAAGAATATTCATGACAAACGATAGATGAATATACGGCTGTCCGGGACTTTCCGGGCGGCCGTTTTTTATGAACTAATTTAAGTTTTGCAAGTGCAAAAACCTTTGGCATTTTGCTGCTTGCGAAAGTTGAGTGAATGAATATGAAGAAAATCGCGATACAAGGCTACAGAGGCTGCTTCCACGAGAAGGCGGCGAGGGAATTCTACTCGGCGAGAGGGAGAGGGGAGGAGGTCTCCATCGTGGAGTGCCCGACCTTCGAGGGACTGTTCAAGGAGACGGCCGCCGGACATTCGCAGGCCATAGCGATGGCCATCGAGAACACGATCTCGGGCGGTCTAATCCCCAACTTCGAACTCCTGCGCTCCAACCCCTATAAGATTAAAGGTGAGGTGTACATCCCCATACACCAGAACCTGATGGCGCTGCCCGGCCAGGACATTCACGACATCAAGGAGGTGCGCACCCACTATATGGCCATCAACCAGACGAGACAGTTCTTCGAAAGGAACTGCCCGTGGATCACTATGGTGGAGTCGGAGGACACGGCAAAGAGCGCCATCGACATCGCCCGTGACGGCCTGAAGGGGATAGGCGCTGTCGCCTCCGAACTCGCGGCCCAGCAGAACGGCCTGGAAATCCTCGCCAGCAACATTGAGACCTACAAGCAGAACTTCACCCGCTTCCTGATCCTCGACGACGCTATAACCGTCCCGCGCCGCGAGATCGACAAGGCGTCGCTCTGCTTCACTCTGCCCCACAAGCCGGGTTCTCTGGCCCAGGTCCTGACGATCCTGTCGTTCTACGACATGAACCTTACCAGAATCCAGTCCCTGCCGATCCCCGGGCAGGAGTGGCAGTACTTCTTCTACGTGGACATCAAGTTCGCGACTTACGAGCGCTACCGTCAGGCGCTGAAGGCCGTCAGGCCTCTGATGGACGGACTCAACATTTTAGGTGAATATAAATCAACGAAATAACAAATGGCTATGATCATCGAACCAGCAAAAAGAACACAGTCTGTTCAGGAATATTACTTCTCCCGCAAGCAGAAGGAGCTTGACGCGGTCAACGCGGCCCGCGCGGCCGAGGGAAAGGACAAGATAATCAGTCTCGGCATCGGAGCGCCGGACGGAATGCCTCCGCAGGCCGCCATCGACGCTTTGGTCGAGGCCGCCCGCAAGCCGGGCAACCACGTCTACCAGAACTATAAGGGACTCCCTGTGCTGAGACAAGCCTATGCCGACTGGTACAGAACCTATTATGGAGTTGAACTGAACCCTGACGGCGGCATCCAGCCTCTCGTCGGATCGAAGGAGGGAATCCTCCTGATTTCGATGGCCTTCGTCAATCCGGGCGACAAGGTGCTTGTCCCGGATCCCGGCTATCCGACCTACACGACAGCCTCCAGGCTCGTCGGCGCTGAAATCCTGACCTACGACCTGAAGGAGGAGAACCATTGGTGGCCGGACTTCGACGCTCTGGAAAAGATGGATCTCGAGGGCGTGAAGGTGATGTGGACCAATTATCCGAATATGCCGACCGGCGCGAAGGCCACTCCCGAACTTTACCAGAGGCTGGTGGACTTCGGCCTCAAGCACAAGATACTCATTGTCAACGACAACCCGTATTCATTCATCCTTTGCGGCAAGCCGCTGTCGATCCTCGCAGCCCGCGGGGCGCAGGACTGCTGCCTTGAGCTGAACTCCCTCAGCAAGTCGCACAACATGAGCGGCTGGCGAATCGGAATGGTCGGCGGCGATCCGGCGCTCATCTCGGAAGTTCTGAAGGTCAAGAGCCAGATGGACTCCGGAATGTTCAAGGCGCTGCAGCTCGCGGCGGTTGAGGCTTTGCATCAGACCCCCGAATGGTTCGAGGAGCTGAATTCTGAATATGTCCGCAGACGCATCGCGGCGGGCCGCATCTTCGACACCCTGGGGGCAGTCTACGACCACGACACCGCCGGACTCTTCCTCTGGGGAAGAGTGCCGTCAAAGTACGCCGAGAACGGGATGACCGCCGGCGAGGTTCTCTCGCAACGCATTCTGTACAAGGCCGGTGTGTTCATCACCCCAGGCTACATTTTCGGCCGGAACGGAGAGAACTACATCAGGGTTTCCCTGTGCGCCAATCCGGAGACCCTGGACAAGGCCCGCGAAGAGATCGAGAAAGTCATCGGTGAGATACTTTAACATCGGCGGTAATATTCATAAAGGTATTCATTGAGATATTCATAGAATGATTGTTGGAATCATAGGTTTGGGACTGATCGGAGGTTCTATGGCCATCGACCTCAAGAGGCGGGGCTTTGCGGACAAGGTTCTGGGCGTCGAGGCCGACCCCGTTAATGCGGCGGCGGCCGAAAAGATGGGGCTTGCCGACGAGATTGTCGGCT
>CAVCDF010000081.1:0-21108 GCA_963600795.1 Anaerotignum sp.
CATTAACGGGGTCGGCCTCGACGCCGTTAATGCGGCGGCGGCCGAAAAGATGGGGCTTGCCGACGAGATTGTCGGCTTTGATGAATGCGTCCGCGGAAGTGACATCGTCGTCATCGCGATTCCGGTCGGAGCTGCCGTCAAGATGCTCCCGCAGGTGCTTGACATATTCAAGGAAGAGGGCAATGGAGGCAAGATCGTGATTGACACCTGCTCCACCAAGAGCAACATAGTCCGCTCTGCGCATTATCATCCGATGCGCGGGCGCTTCGTGGCGACGCATCCGATGGCCGGCACTGAATATTCGGGCCCGTGGGCGGCTATGCCGAACCTGTTTGACGGCCGGGCCTGCATCTTCGCCAACGCGGAAGAATCCGACCCCAAGGCCCTGGCGACCGTCGAGAAACTTTACGACGCATTGAATATGCGGCCGCTTTATATGAACGCCGATAGCCACGATGTGCACACGGCCTATGTCTCGCACATCTCGCACGTCACCTCCTTCGCCCTAGCGCTCACCGTGCTGGACAAGGAGAAGGACGAGAAGCACATCTTCGACCTCGCCTCCGGGGGATTCTCTTCGACTGTGCGTCTGGCCAAGAGTTCGGCGGAGATGTGGGTGCCCATCCTGACGCAGAACCGGGACAATGTCCTGCACGTGATAGACACTTACCTGGAAAAGATGAATCAGTTCCGTGACGCGATAGCCGGCTACGACGCCGACCGCATCGGGGAACTCATTCGCGAATCAAACAGAATAAAGAAGATATTGAGATAGCAATATGGAACGGACACTTGACATCATCCCCGTCTCGCAGTGGGGATTCTTCGACGAGAGCATTCCCCCTCTCGTCATCGCCGGCCCCTGCAGCGCAGAGTCGGAACTTCAGATTATGATGACGGCCAAAGGCTTGAACGACTTCGGCATACACGTCTTCAGGGCGGGAATATGGAAGCCGCGCACCCATCCCGGATCTTTCGAAGGAGTCGGCTCGGTGGGCCTGAAATGGCTCCAGAAGGTCAAAAAGGAGTACGGAATGAAGGTCTGCACGGAGGTGGCCAGCCAGAAGCACGTCTACGAGTGCCTCAAGTACGGCATCGATATGGTCTGGATAGGAGCCCGCACGACGGCCAATCCGTTCCTTGTGCAGGAAATCGCCGACGCGCTCAGGGACACTGACATCCCTGTGCTGGTCAAGAATCCTGTCAATCCGGACCTCGATCTCTGGCTCGGGGCTCTGGAGCGGCTCAACCAGGCCGGAATCAGGAAGCTGGGCGTAATCCACAGAGGCTTCTCCACCACCCAGAAGATTCCTTACCGCAACCTTCCGGGGTGGCAGATCGCCGTGGAACTGCGCACTCGCTGCCCTCAGCTGCCGTTCTTTGCCGACCCGAGCCATATGGGCGGCTCCCGCGAGTACCTCAAGGAACTGTCCCAGAGGGCGATGGACCTCGGCCTGGACGGACTGATGGTCGAGTCGCACTGCGATCCGTCCTGCGCGCTTAGCGATGCGAAGCAGCAGCTCGTGCCTTCAGACCTGAAGACTCTTCTCGAGAGCCTGACCGTCCGTCAGAAGGTTACGAACGACAGGGAGTACAACGAGAACATCGAGCAGCTCAGAACCCAGATCGACGTCATCGACGAGAACCTGCTGATGGAACTCAGTTCAAGGATGAAGATCTCCGCCAGGATCGGAGAATTCAAGAAGCGCCACAACATCGCCATCGTCCAGTCCTCCCGCTGGGAGAGCGTTCTTTCCTCAATGATAGAGAAGGGGCGTGAATACGGTCTCGACGAGAACTTCATAGAGGCTGTCTTCACGGCCATCCACGAAGCCTCGGTCGCTGAGCAGAACCGTATTCTTGAAGGAAAGTAGACCTGATCGAAAAGAAGAAGTGTAGTTGAAAAGAAGAAGTGTCGGCAGGAATCTTCCAGCCGACACTTCTTCGTAACTGTATCAGTCCGGTTTCTAGAACTTGTACCCGAGTCCGACGGTCAGGGTGTTCGCGAGGGCTTCGTTGCCGAAGAGCCAGGCCACGTTGAGGCTCGCTCCCGCGAAACTGAATCCCGCACCCAGAGAAGCGAACGACGGCAGGACACAGCCAGAAGTGCCGAAATGGTAGCCCGCCCGCGCGAAGACCATATCCTTGAACGAATATTCCGCTCCGGCGGCGACGGCGACTTTCCCGCTGAAGTAATAGTCGGCGTCCGCTGCCAGTTCAATGCCGTGGTTCTCCTTGAGGTCCTTCGACCAGGCGACTCCGACGGTGACCGACGCAGGCAGGCTGAACGAGTCTCCGGCGTCCGATTTGACGGCTGATCCTATCGAAGACACTCCGGCGGTGACGTTGAGATCCTTTGTGCAGTAGGTGACGAAGGCATCGGCCCCGAACGCTGAATATGAATTGTCGGAAGAAATCTTCTGGCTGGCGTACCTTACGTTCACTCCGGCGGAAAGGTTCTTCAGAACCATCATCCCGAAACCGCCGTTGATCACCATTTCGCTAGGCTTGAACGTGCCTTTGGCGTTGCCCATATCATCCATTACGGAGTATTCCTCGCCGTTCTGCATTGCGGCTCCGATGGCGAATCCGATCTTCTTCCCGGCCTTGAACGCCGCCCCGAAGTTGAAATCCGTGGTCTTCGCTCCTTTCGGAGCCCAGTTCTGCCAGGAGAAGCCGGCATCGAACTTCTTTTCGGCGAGAGGAATCACCGATGCGTTCCTGAACGATGAATATGCAGTCCCGGATGCCGATGCGGCTCCTGCGAAACCCATTCCCGCAGAGACCGGGTCGCGGTCCATTCTGACGAAAGACATCGCTTCGCCGCCGTCCTGGGCGAAGCAGGCACCCGCTGAAAGCAGACAGCCCAGCGCAAGTGCGAATATATTCCTTGAGATCATTATTTCTTGACTATTGTTTGTCTGTATTCTTTGGAACCGAAGCTTATGGTCGCCGAGTATTTCCCCGGAGCGGCACCGGAAAGGTCAATCTGTGCAGGTTCGAACGCGCTTGCCTTTACTGTGCCGTCGAAGACTGAGCCTCCGGTCTGCGAAACTATCCTGACGCCCACGTCCTCAAGATTCTCGCCCGTGGCGATGTTGAGGACGGTCTTGACCGGATTAGGATAGGCAAGGTACTCGACTGAGGATTCACGTGCCAGCACCTTGAAATTGAGTTCGGCCGTCGCACCTTTGGCATCCTTCGCCACAATCTTCACCGTGGCCAGACCGTATGAGAGGACAGTGCCCATTATCTTGTCCACGTTTGTGGCCAGATAGACGACATTGTTGTTGCTCGAGGTGATTTCGTACTTCAGGTCCTCTCCGTCCGCATCTGTGAAATAGTCGGGGATGTTCAGCGAGAATTCCGTTCCGATAGTGGTGAAGAGCATATTGTCCACCTCCTTTATGGTTGCCGGAGGGGTGTTCTGAAGAACCGTATAGACAATCTCAAGGGTTGAGGACGCTCCGTAGGTGTCCGTCGGAGTGATGGTGCAGGTGTATGTCCCCGGTTCCGCGTCATAAGCCTGGATGGTGACTGTACCGTTGCCGTCGGAAGCGAAGGAGAACTCGTCCGCTTCCGATCCTTTCTTGTAGTCCACGTTGAATTGATGTCCGTCCGGGTCGTATATCTTGAAGTTTATGACTTTTGTCTCGTGCGCCTTGAGGGTGACAGGACCGGTGTAGTCTGATTCCACGACAGGCGGTTCGTTCCTCTCCGTGGTAGCGGCAAGGATGTCGGACGCGGCACCGTAACTCTTTGCGTAGGAATATCCTGCGACTTTGATGTAGTAATCGGCGGAGAACTCGAGGTCGTCAATCGTCAGGGCCACGGTTTCTCCCGTGGCGGCTTCAGGGACCACGCTCTTCATTTTCACTCCTTCCGCGGAACCGGCGGACGGATCCGCCGCCTCGACTTTGGCCCTGTCCGTTCCATAGACGACGGTGAAGCCGTAGGCCGGATGTCCTTCAGCATCACCGGAAACCGTCCAGGTGAGGTCCAGATTGTTGGAGTGTGCGGTCGCATTGAGGTTCTTCGCTTTTTCAGGTATGAAGTCGTGGCCGTAGGTCAGCGCTCCCATAGCGTCGACCAGTCCGCCGATGCTTCCTGACACTATCGTTTCCCTTCTGCTGCCGAGCAGCATCTCCTTGAGGTTGTCGCAGGTGAAGCCCTGGCCTCCCCAGTAGGAGGCGATAAGGGCAGCCACGCCGGAAACGTGAGGACAGGCCATCGAAGTTCCCGATTTGCTTTCATACTTGCTGTTGAGACCGGTGCTGTAGATTGTGGAACCCGGTGCGGCGATGTCCACGAACGATCCGTAGTTGGAGTAGGAGGCCTTGCTGCCGCTTTCGGTGATCGCTGCTACCGCCACAATAGGTTCGTAGTTGGCAGGCACGCCGTTCTCGATGTTTTCGTTGCCGGCGGCGAAAAATACCACACCTCCTTTCATAGGTGAGCCGGGAAGCTGGTTGCCGTCATTGTCGCAGCCTGCATATTTGATGAAGTAATCGATGGCCGCCTTGTCCGCCGAACCGATCTTGCCGGCAAGGGCCGCCTTGCGCTCTTCATCGTTGAGGGTGCCGTCTCCGTCCTTGTCGTAGCTGTAGGCCCAGCTGTTCTGGCAGATTACGGCACCGTGGTCCGCAGCCCATTTGATGGCTGAGGAACTGCTGCCGTTCAAGGTTTTGTTCTTTCCGTCCACGACCACGGTGCGCAGGATTTCGCAGGACATTATCGTGACGCCCTTCTGCCCTTTGGCGGCGTTGCCGCCGGCAGTTCCGCAGACTCCCGTGCCGTTGTTGTTGACTGCGGCTATGGTTCCGGCCACGTGCGTGCCGTGGCTTCCGGGAACGACTTTTTCGGTGTTGTCGATGAAGTTGTAGTGGTCTTTCCCGCAGTTCGCGGCCAGATCATCGTGCGAGGTGTCCACACCCTGGTCGACTACAGCCACAATCACGTCCGGGTTGCCGGTGGTGTAGCCGTTCCAGACGGACATCACATTGATGTCGTAATCTCTGTAGGACGTGTTGTCGAACCCCCACTGCTTTGAAAGCAGCGGATCGTTGAATTCCTGGACCTTCAGCACCGGCTGCTTTTCAATTATTTCGACACCGGGGATGGATTCCAGTTCGGCGGCGGCCCTCGTCAAAGGGACGTTCTGTGAATATTCGATCACATACCACCTGTGAAGCCCTTCCTTTCTTGTTCTGGGTTCATATTCGCCCGCGTCAGGGAACAGTCTTTTGATCGATGTTATGCCAAGTTCGTCGAGAGCCTGGTTCAGGCCCATCGAGCGGGTGGCGATCTTGCCTTGGTCCAAGTCGCTTTCCACAAGGGAGAGCAGGTCTTCGCTCAGTCTGACCACGGAAACTCCCGGGACGTATGTACGGTCCTGTTCTTCCTGAGGGGCAACCTCCGGATTCTCCTCTTGAATCTCCATCTCCTTGGAGCAGGAAACTGCAATGGCCAAGGCCAGCAGCGACAGTAGGAATCTTTTCATAAAATTAATTGTTCTTTCCGGCTATGAAATCGACGACGGTAAGCAGGGACGCCGGGTCGTGCCAGTTGATTTTGTGTTCCTTAAGGAATGACTTGAATGCGTCCTTGTCAATGTTAGGGTCTTCGCTGACTCCGCGCTTGCTGGCCGGAATCAGCCTGACGTTCACCCAAAGGTAATTCTTGTGCTCAAGCGGCAGTACCGATGCTTCCTTGCGCCTTTCCATCAGTGTTGAAAGAGGGAGGTCCACAATGCTTCCGCCGCCAAGGTCCGTCAGTTTCGTTGTCGATGCGGTAGAGGAGGATATCCCGTAGCCGATGTCCGTCTTGCCCATCTCGTCCGTGTCGACGGACGTGTCGCTCAGGACGGCTCCGTTGTCGTTTTCGGCCACGACCTTCATCATCTTTCCGTTGGCATTGAGATAGATGTCGTTTCCTATCCTTGCGGTGTACACGTCTTTCATGTCCGCCGCGAGGATTTTTTCCGAGTCTGCTTTGATGTAGTGGATTTTACCGTCCAGCGTGATGTTCATCATCGGCGGCTGCATCAGTTCGCCTCCGTGCGTGCGGATCATTCCGTTCTGGAAGTCGTTGTACAGGTAAGGCCACACGTCGGTGGGCTCATATTTCTGGGCAAAGCAAAGCTGTATGCCCGCGAAAAGCAGCGCTGCGACTGCCATCAGTCTGTTCTTTTTCATACTGTTGAATGTTTTTTTGCCATTTCCCGGCTCGCCTTATTTCGGTGGCGGTTCTCTAACAATCCGATAAATATACGAAAAAAAAAGGACAGTCAAAAAGACTGTCCCTTTAATTACAAGTTTACTTGAAAACTAATTCTTGGTAAGAACTATGTTGCCGTAGTAGATTTCATACCATCCGCCGGATACTCTCGATCCGAATGAGTTGGTAATTGTGACGGTCTTGTAGTCACTGCTGTAATCGAGCACGATATCAGCGTAATCATCTGCAGCGTCCGGATCCGGATCATTGAAGCCCTGGATGTAGACTGTGCTGTAGCCGACTTTCTGACCTGCCTTGAGCGTAATCTTGTTCTTGTCGGCATTGACCGTGCCGGAGAAGGCGTTGTAATTAGGAGCTACATAGTTATACGCTGCAAAGTAAGAATCAAGATTATAAACAAGTACTTTGCTGTTATCTTTCGGATCGGCAAGCACCTGAACGCTAGCGTTGTAGCCCCCGTTGAAATAGCCCGATACTTTACCGCTGAACGTTCCGAAGAGGTTTGAGAACGGATGGTCAAGGTCCTTGATCGTCACGGACGTTGAGGATGTACCGCCGATCGTGTAGTCGTTGGTGGCGCTTACGAGTTCAATCTCGAAATCAAGCGAGCCGGTGAACACGCCAGGATTGTCAACAACGTTGATCGTGATGTTGAGTGAATCCGTGCCGTTGAAGTTAAGCACTTTGCCGGCAGGTTCCACGGTGAAGTTTACTCCTTCCTTGGCTGCACCCTCGTTGATCTTGAAAGTGACTGAAGTGTTCTTGTCGCCCTTGACTGAACTGAGCTTGACCGGAAGAGTTACACTGCCCACATTCTCGTCCACAGAAACGGTGGATTTGTAGAGATTGGCGAACGGGACGGTCTGGAACTCGCTGACCTCGCGGCAACTTGCGAAGGCAGCCACCGCAGCCGCGAAAGCTAATATTCTGTAAATACTTTTCATATCTTTCTCGTGTTTGAAAAATTAAGACTATTCAGAAGTGTAACCTTCGTTCTGAACAAGATTGAGATTGACCTGCATCTCGTAGGTAGGCATAGGCCACTGGTAATGATAGTCGTCGGCCGGAAGTGACTTCTGAGTATAGTTTGGACCTTCATTGACGGCGAGGTCCTTGATGGCGCCTTCCTGTGCGGCACGGGTGGAGTATCCGTCACCCCATCTCTTGAGGCAGCTCAGCCTCAGGCCTTCGCCGACAGTTTCGCGGAACCACTCGTTCTTGACGGAAGCCATGGAACCGTCAGTCTCCTTGGCGCCGCGAGCCGCCTGAAGGGTGTTCAGGACCGTCTTTGCGGAAGCCGTGTTGCCCGACTGGGCGTAGGCCTCGGCTGCGATAAGGTACATCTCGCTGATCAGGAACGGCTTGACGGCATTGCCGGATGTAGGGTAGCCTGACGATGAGAGTTCATTGTTGCCGATGAATTTCGTGAACACATAGAAATCGCCCTTCATCCATTTGTTGTCGATGTAGCAGTAATGCTCGGAGTTGTCGAACCATACCGCCTTGCGGATGTCACCCTCGTCATAAGCGTTGACGATGGCTGCCGTAGGGAGGAAGTAAGGCCTGAAATAAACTCCGTGGTCGTTGTCCTTCGATGCGTTCGTGTAGTATGAATGTGAACCGATGCCCTCCGAGAGGGATGCGTAGTACTGTACGATTGCTTCTGTTCCCTTGTCGTTCACACCTACGTTGGTAAGTTCTTCGGCGGTGGTGGCCAGCTTGTAGTTGCCGGTCTCGATCACCTTCATCGCTGAAGCGGCGGCATTGGCGTAGTCCTTCGTGTCGATGTAGTAACGTGCATATGCTGCGTTCACGGCATCGATGGTAGGATAGATGGAGTTGGCTGCGCCTTTGACGCCGGCGAGAAGCACTGCTGCGGAATCAAGGTCAGTCTTGATCTGGGTGTAGATTTCCTGAACGGTAGCTCTGGCAGGGCGTGCAGTCTGGTCGTAAACGGTTACGAGCGGAACGCAGAGGTCCGTGGAGGAGCTGCTGCCGTAAGGCTTGGCGAAATGCCTTGCAAGATGGGTGTAGGCGATCGCTCTGCCGAGGAAGGCCTCGCCTCTTGTGATTGCCGCAGTTGCAGCAAGTTCGGAAGGAACGTCTTTGGCACCTTCGATGACGATGTTGAACTTGTTGATGGCGTAGTAGCAGGTTGTCCAATTGTCACGGGTGTTGTAGTTGCTCGCGTTCATGTCGGTGTTTGAGCGGTGAACGTCGCCGCCGTTGTTGCCGAAGTCGATGGCCGCATTGAAATAGTCCATCTGTACATCGGCTACCCAATCCATTACGCCATAGTCCAGTCCTCTTAAATTGCCGAGGACGTTAGCCCTGAAACCTTCAAGGTCAGACTTGTTCTCGATAATCTTTTCAGGATTATATGAGATGCTTCCCTTAGGTGAGAGGTCAAGGTCGCAGGATGTCAGCATTGCTGCGGCTGACACTGTCGCTAAAACTATATTAAATATCTTTTTCATACCAATCTTGATTTAGAATGTGATTTCAAGTCCGCCGAGATACTGCTTGGAGTTACCGGCAACACCATAGGAAAGGTTGGAGTTGATTTCCGGGTCGATACCTGAATACTTGGTGAATGTAAGGAGGTTACGTCCTGTGAAGGTGATCTTGACGCCTTTCAGCACGTTGTTGGTCCAGTTCAGCCATTTCTTAGGAAGATTGTACCCGACCTGGAGGTTCTTGAGCCTGAGGAAAGAGGCGTTCTCAAGAAGGTGGGTGTCGAAATTCATCGTGTATCCCTGTGACCAGTCAGGCCACTCGGCATCCTTGTTCTCCGGCGTCCAGTAGTCTGAAACGCTCTTGTGAGTGTTCATTGTGCTGAAGTTGACAGGGTTGGCATAGAAGTAGCCGTCGTTGGAGATCAGGTACTTGCCGAGAACATAGGAGAAGTCGGCCTGGAACGAGAGATTCTTCCACGCGCCGGAAAGTCCGAAACCGCCGCTGACAGGGGCATATCTCTTCTTGCCGGTGTTCTGGGTGAGGGCATCCTCATCGAATACGGTTGTAATCTCATCCTTGGTGGTGACGTCAGGATCATCGCCTGCCTTGTACCAGGTTGGCGCTCCTGTTTCACGGTCAACGCCTGCATAGATCGGATAGTAGAACATGACAGGGTTGCCGACTACGTAGCAGACGCCGGTATTGGCGATTTCCCAGCGCTCACGTCCGTCGAAGAGTTCGGTGATCTTCTGGTTGTTGTAGTTGAAGGTGGTGTTGAAGCGGAGGAAGTAGTCCCTTCCCTTCAGGATGTCGATTCCCAATGTGAGGTCGATACCGGTATTCTGCATCGAACCTACGTTCTGGGTTACATCAGTGAATCCTGTGGTGTAAGGCTGAGGAACGTCCATAAGCATATTGGAGGTCTTCCTTCTGTAGTACTGGATGTCGAAGTCAACCCTGTTGAACACGCGTCCGGAAAGGGCCACGGTGAAGAGGGCCTGCTGCTCCCAGGAAAGGTCTGCGTTCGCAGGCTGGGAAACGTAGCGCTGTGACACCTCGTTGTAGGAACCGCTGTTGGAGATGAGACCGAGGGACGGGTAGTCACCGATGGAAGCGTTACCCTGGGTTCCGTAGCTTACCTTGAAGTCGAGGGCGTCGATGGCGCGGACGCTCTTGAGGAACTCTTCCTTCTTGATGTTCCACTTTGCGCCGACGGACCAGAAGTTGGCCCAACGCTTGTTGGCACCGAACCTGGAAACACCGTCGCGGCGTACCGTGACATCAAAATAGTACTTGTGCGCGAAGTCATAGTCAAGATGACCGAAGTAAGAGAGGAAGCGGGACTCGGAGTCAGACTCGCTCATCGCATAGGTTGACTGGACACCGTGCTGGAGAAGCATCTGACGGAAGTCGGTCTGCTTCTGAGACTGTGCATAGTAGTAGTTGTAGTAGTTCTCCACACCTTCCTGACCGGCGAGGACGCTGACGTGATGGTCATCGGCAACGGTGAATGAATATTCTGCAGTGTTGGTGATGGTTGCGCTGTACTCCAATGCTGTGGACTTGCCGGCGCGAGGAGTGCCTGAGTGAGCCTGGGTGTAGACCGGACTGGTCTGCCAGTTGTTCAGCTTGATGTAGCCGTCCAAGCCGGCCCTGCTGACGATCTTGAAGTTGCGGAAAGGCTCGATCTGGACGAAGACGTTGCCGTTCACGCCGTAGCGGTCGTACTCGTCGGTGTGGTACTTCATATAGTATTCAGGAGTGGATGTGTTCCTGGTGTCGTACCACTCGCCCTTGCCGTCCACTGTAGTGGCAGGGTAAAGAGGATTGGTGAGGTAGGAAAGACCGCCGGAAGTGTAGTTGCTCATACCGTTCGCGGCTGAACCCCAGTTCGGGTTCTGCTGGGTCTTGTCGAGAGAGAACGACATGTTGGATCCGAACTTCAGCCAATCCATAGGATGGGCCTGAACGTTCGAACGGACCGTGTAGCGGTTGTAGTAGTTGCCAGGGGTGAAACCTTCCTGATGGTACTGAGAGCCTGAGAACATGTAGGAGACCTTCTTGCCGCCACCTTCGATGGTGATGTCGTTCTGGGTCTGAGGAGTGTTCAGGTTCATGTATTCATTGTACCACTTGGTGTTGTAGGTGTAACCCTTGTCATAGTAGTTCTTCTGAATGTATTCAGGAGTGTGGATACCGGTCCTGAGCCAGAAGTCGACCAGCTCATCGCCTGACATCATGCTCTTGTAGAGGGTCATGTCGGCGAGGGTGGAGATACCGTACTGTGAGCGGACGGTCACCGAAGCCTTCTCGTTGTAGGCACCGTTCTTGGTGCTGACATAAACGACGCCGTTGGCTGCGCGGGATCCGTAGATGGAGGTGGCTGACGCATCCTTGAGGACGCTGATGCTCTCGATGTCGTTAGGGTTCATCGCCATGATGGCACGGGACGATGAAGGAATACCGTCGATCACATAGAGTGGAGTCGAGCTGGATCCGAGGGAACCTACTCCGTGCAGGGTCATCGATACGGCGTTGTCACCCGCAACTCCCGAGTAGGAGAGTACGGACAGACCAGCCACCTGTCCCTGGAGGGCGTCGAGGGCTGATGATGAAGGTGAGTTCTTGACAACGTCAGCCTTGACGGTGGTGACCGAACCTACGATCGAACTTACCTTCTTGGCTGAACCGTAACCTACGACGACTGCATCGTCAAGGACGTTCTTGTCTTCCTTGAGGAAGAAGTCGTGAGTGGCCTTTCCGTTGACCGCTACGGTTTCCGTAACGAAACCGATGACTGAAACGACAAGCTTTCCCTGTGAAGGGACGTTGATCGTGTACTTTCCGTCGATGTCTGTCGAGGTTCCTGTCCTGGAGCCTTCAACCATCACGGTCGCTCCTGGAATAGGATCGCCGGTCGCGGCCTCTTTGACGGATCCGGACACCCGGATCGTCTGGGCGGTGGCTATGCCTATGCTGACAAGCAGGCACAGCGCCAAAGTGAACATTTTTTTACTCATAAGCTTAAAACTTTGTTAAACTCAGCGTTTGGTAAAAACTATAATATAACATAAATAAGTATTCATTCCAACGGCGCTTTGATCCCGTAACAAATGGGGCCTGGTGCCGTTCAATCCCAAATGAACTGATTCTCCGATTGCAAATAAACGGAATAATTTTCACAATTCCAAGAGTCGAAGAACTTGATTTGACGAATATATTGCTGAAATCAACCGTTTTACGAATTTCGCGCGCATAAGATGCTCTTAGCCGTTGCTTTAACATTGGAAGAAATTGCGCTCTTAAAATTACAATCTGAAAGTGCAGAAAAATTTTAATTTTTTTAAGAAGGCACCTTGAAAATGCCGGTTGTATCATATCACGCCGTTTGCGTCAAGCGGAAACAGACAAGGCATACTATGGTTTGCCCTTCAGGAAATCAATACAAAAATCCGAATGCCCATAGCGGAATTTTCCTGCCGCTGGCCGTGTCGATGTTGTCAATGGCAAGAGCTGCGTTATTTATGTCTTCATCCGCTATCTGCGAACAGTCTTTCCCCGTTCCGCCAACTTCCACGACAGTGTCGCGGTCTATTCTGAAATCGCCGGTCTTTAGAGTTCCATATTCCAGCCGATGTCCGGCTGACGCAAGCTGATTGCAGAAGAATGTCTCCCGGACGGTACCTGTCTCGGGTTCGCTGTCGGAAAACGTGTAGAGGAGGTTGGTGTTGTCCATCAGGATTTTATCCGGTTTCTGGAGGTCAGTCACCGTGTCAAGGCCTGCATAGAGACAACGGGTGAGTTTTGCCTAAACGGAAGCGTGGATTTCACGCGAACCTTTTCAGGACGGCGAGAAGGATGCGGCGGACGGGGGACAGAGCGAGCCAGATGCGGACTTTCAGCCGGTGGTAGGACGAGGAAACGTCCACGGGACGTCGGCCGTCTTTCAGCACTGTCACGACCTTGCCGAAGATCTGGTCTCTGCCGCAATGCTCTTTCGCCTTGAGGATGCCGTCTCCCTGAATCTCGGCCGTGCCGCCGTTGAACGACAGGATTCTGTGCATTATGAACTTCCCGGAAAGGCAGAACAGGACTATGTCGCCGGCCTTGGCCTGCCTGCGGTCCAGCCCTGCCGGAGTCCCCGCTTCAACGCCTTCCAGCACGACGAAATCTTTGCCGCCGGCTATGAACGGGAGCATGCTGCTGCCCTTGACAGGAATCGTGACGCTTTTCCCTTCCCGGAGCAGTTCCAGCACGTCGCTGAAGAACAAGTCGTTGCTGATCGTAAGTCTGTCCATCCCCGGAAATGATGTGCGGAAAAACTGAAAAAAGAGTGGTCCCAGCAGGGCATGATCCTGCGACCCCCTGATTATGAGTCAGATGCTCTAACCAACTGAGCTATGGGACCGGTCATCGGTCCGGACTGCTCCGGACCTTGCGGGGTCAAAGTTACCAAAGATTTCTGTAACTGCAAAGAGTATGATTCGGGATTATTGACTACATTCGCGTCAGAAAACCATCTTTGTCGAAATGAATTCAGGTGCAATGAACATCAACACGACGGAACTTCTCTGGAATATGATCCGGATCCCTTCCTTCAGCAGGGAGGAGGGACCGGCTGCGGATTACCTTCAGCGTCTGATGCTTGACGCAGGTTTCGATGTCAGGAGGACGGGAAACAACCTTTGGGTGGAGTCCTGCCCGCCCGACGGCCGGCCCACGATTCTTCTGAACGCGCACATCGACACGGTGCGGCCCGCATCCGGCTACACCCGCGACCCGTTCACGCCTTCCGTCGAGGACGGAAAACTCTACGGACTGGGCAGCAATGACGACGGAGGCTCCCTGGTGGCGCTTCTGGAAACATATTCAAGGCTCATCAGCCGCCCGCAACCGTATAGGCTGATCTTTTCCGCAACGGCCGAAGAAGAGGTCAGCGGCAGGGGAGGGCTGGACCTGCTGCTTCCCGAACTCGGCAGGATCGACTTCGGAGTGATGGGCGAGCCGACCGGGATGCGGATGGCGGTCGCGGAGAGGGGGCTTATGGTGCTTGACTGCACCGCTTTCGGCAAGAGCGGACACGCCGCCCGCAACGAAGGCGTCAATGCGATTTATGAAGCCCTCAAGGACATATCCTGGTTCAGGGAGCATCGCTTCGGGAAGGTTTCGGACTTCCTCGGCGCCGTCAAGATGACGGTGACGCAGATAAATGCCGGAACGCAGCATAACGTCATCCCGGACAAATGCACGTTCGTGGTGGACGTGCGCCCCAACGGGATGTATTCCAATCCCGAACTTCTTGAGATGATCAAGGCTTCGGTCTCCTGCGAAGTGAAGGAGCGCTCAACGAGAATCGGAAGTTCGCATCTTCCGCTTGAACATCCGGCGGTCAACAGAGGCCTCGCCCTCGGTCTCGAGCCGTTCGGCTCGCCGACCACGAGCAACCAGGCTCTCTGCAGTTTCCCGACAATGAAAATCGGCCCCGGCGACTCGGCCCGTTCGCACTCGGCTGACGAGTACATACGTCTGGACGAAATCGCCGGGGGCGTCGAAATCTACACCGCTCTCCTTGACGGACTCGTTCTGGAGGCTTGATGCAGGTCCGCAAAGGAATTACTTAAGCCATCCGGCAAGTCTGTCCTTGGCGTAGAGATAGTAGAAGGCCAGACCGATCCAGCTGGTCAGAAGCAGGATGACGATGACCACGATCTTCTTGACGATGTTCGCGTTAAGTTTGCAGACGTCGACGGCTGCCATTATAGTAAGGACGACGCCGATGATGTAGATGATTGTTGCAAGCATGATATTGTTGATTTAGAGGTTGTTTGCATTTTCGGTAGCCGGTGCCGTGAGTCTGTCCACAGCGGCGTGCACCTTGCTGAAACCGAATCCTGAGAGGATGCGCTGCATCTTGGCGGCTATGCGGTCGTTGCAGAGGTTGCCGATCGAGCCTTCGTGAGTGTGGTGAAGTTCGCCGTGATATTCAAAAGTGCCCTGCCTTATGGAGTCGGCGACCTGGCGGTAGGCATCCCTGAACGGCACTCCGTTCTCCACAAGGTGGTTGACCTCCTCCACGCTGAACGCCAGACGGTACTTCGGGTCGCCCATCACGTCCGTGGCGACCTCCATCCCTCTGACGGCATATTCAACTATGTCGAGGCAGTCGTTCATCTCCTTGAATATAGGGAAGAACACTTCCTTGAGGATCTGCATGTCGCGGAAGTAGCCGCTCGGCAGGTTGCCGGTGATGCAGCGGATCGTGCCTGGCACGCCCTGGATCTTGTTGCAGTGCGCCCTGACGAGCTCGAATACGTCAGGATTCTTCTTGTGCGGCATGATGCTGGAGCCGGTGGTCAGCGCGTCCGGCAGATGGATGAAGCCGAAGTTCTGGCTGGAGAAGAGGCAACCGTCCATCGCGAGCCTGCCGACGGTCTCGGCGACCGATGAATATGCGAACGCTACTGTCCGTTCCATCTTGCCTCGCGTCATCTGCGCATAGACGGAGTTGTAGTCAAGGTCATCGAAACCAAGCAGTTCCGTGGTCATTGTCCTGTTCAGGGGAGCGGATGAGCCGTAGCCGGCGGCGGAGCCGAGCGGGTTGAGGTTCACCACGTCCCAGGCGGCCTTCATCACGCTGAGGTCATCGCAGAGGCTCTCGGCGTAGGCACCGAACCAGAGACCGAAGGAGGAAGGCATAGCCACCTGCAGGTGGGTGTAGCCCGGAATCAGCACGTCCTTGTACTTCTCGCTGGCCTCCTGGAGGGTTCTGAAAAGCGATTCGACCTTGCCGACCGTCTTCTCGATCTCAGCCCTCGCGTACAGTTTCAGGTCCACCAGCACCTGGTCGTTGCGGGAGCGCCCGGTGTGGACCTTCTTCCCGACGTCGCCGAGCTTGCGGGTGAGCATCAGCTCGACCTGCGAATGGATGTCCTCCACGTCATCCTCGACGTAAAGTTCCCCCTTGCAGGCCGATGAATATAATGCCTTCAACTCAGGCAGCAGCCTGTCGAGGTCTTCCTTGGCCAGCAGACCGACGCTCTCGAGCATCGTTATGTGGGCCATCGTGCCAAGTATGTCGTAAGGAGCGAGTTCGTGGTCGAGTTCACGGTCGTTGCCGACGGTGAAGGCGTCGATCTTCTCGTCTTCCTTGAATCCTTTGTCCCAAAGTTTCGCCATAATGTTTGTTTGAATCCACAAATATAACCAATAAACCTTTTTCAAGGAAAGGCGGTTCGGAAAAATCTCCCGTATTTTGTACCTTTGCCGATGCATTGGAACTAAAAACCGGACGAAAATGAAAAGCAACACCTTATTGAAACTTGCCGTGGCCGCCGTCGTGTCCGCCGCGGTTTGCCCCCGGGCGGAAGCCAAGATCGCACTTCCGCAGATTCTGAGCGACCATATGGTCCTTCAGCGTGAAGCCGAGGCCAACCTCTGGGGCAAGGCCGCCCCTTCTTCCGAAGTGACGGTCAAGGCTTCCTGGAGCGAGGAGGAATATTCAGTGAAAAGCGACAGGAACGGAGCGTGGAAAGTGGCCGTCAAGACTCCGGAGGGAGGTTACACGCCATATTCGATCACGGTCGCGGACAAGGACGGTTCGGTCACTCTGAACGACGTCCTGGTCGGAGTGGTCTGGCTCTGCGGAGGACAGTCCAATATGGAGATGCCGCTCGGGGGATTCTGGGCCTGTCCGGTGGAGGGCGCTCTTGAGGAGATAGCCCTGTCCGGTCAGTACAAGGACAGAATCCGCGAGGTGAAGATTCCTAAGACCGGCGCGCTGAGTCCGCAGGAGACCGTCGAAGGCTCCTGGGAGGTCGGCTCTCCGGAGACGGCTTCGCGGTTCACCGCCGTCGGCTGGCATTTCGCCAAGATGCTGAACGCGGTGCTGGACGTGCCTGTCGGACTGCTCGCCTGCAACTGGGGAGGCACTGCGGTTGAAAGCTGGCTGCCGGAGGAAATCGTAAGAACCTATCCTGAGAACACTCTGCCGCTCGGGCAGTATGCTCCGAAGAGGGATCCGGGAGGATGGTACCACCACACCTGCTCCTACATTATGTACAACGGAATGCTTTATCCTGTTCGCAACTACACCATCGACGGCTTCATCTGGTACCAGGGCGAGACCAACGCTGGCTTCCACAACTTCTATGCGGAAAGGCTTGCAAGGATGGTCGGTGTCTGGAGAGACCTCTGGGGGCAGGGAGAACTGCCGTTCTATGAGGTGGAACTGGCTCCTTACGTCTATGGCGGCGACGGCACCTCGGGCGCCAGGATCCGCGAGGCGCAGCGCAAGGCTGCGGACATCATCCCGAACAGCGGAATCGCCTGCACCAACGACCTGGCATATTCCTATGAATATGACCAGATCCATCCTTGCCGGAAGACGGAGGTGGGCCAGCGCCTGGCTTATCTCGCCCTGAACAGGACTTACGGCAAGTCCTTCCTTCCGTGCGAGGGCCCGGTCTACAAGAGTATGGAGGTGAAGGACGGCGCAATCGAGATCACGTTCACCAACGACTACAACGCTCTCAGCCCGTGGCACGGAATAGAAGGCTTCGAGATCGCGGGCGAGGACAAGGTGTTCTGGCCTGCCGATGCGGAACTTTCCGGCAATGGACGGAAGAAGGTTACCGTCAGAAGCGACAAGGTTCCGGCTCCTGTCGCCGTGCGCTATTGCTTCAAGGATTTCCAGATCGGCAACCTGACGGGTGACCGCGGACTTCCTGTCGCTCCGTTCCGCACCGACAGCTGGTAGCGGCGGATGCGGCCGGCCGGCCGGCTGCGCGGGCATATTCATAAAACGCAGCGTCGGCTTATTCAAAAAAAGTCTTGTAATTTTTCGGTTTTCACTTGGAAATCCGTAATTTTGCAAGATTTTTTTAGGTTTATATGCAAGAGATTAGGAACATCGCGCTCATCGCGCACGTTGACCACGGCAAGACGACTCTCGTGGACAGGATGATTTATCAGGCGAACCTGGTGCGCCAGCCGGAGAATCTGGGCCAGCTGATCCTCGACAACAACGACATTGAAAGGGAAAGAGGCATCACCATTCTGGCGAAGAACGTCTCCGTTACCTACAAAGGCGTAAAGATCAACATCATAGACACTCCGGGCCATAGCGACTTCGGAGGAGAGGTGGAAAGGGTCCTGAATATGGCTGACGGCGTGCTCCTTCTGGTCGATGCGTTCGAAGGCTGTATGCCTCAGACGAGGTTCGTGCTTCAGAAGGCGCTCGAACTCGGAAAGAAGCCGATAGTCGTAGTCAACAAGGTGGACAAGCCGAACTGCCGCCCGGACGAGGTCCAGGAAGAGGTGTTCGACCTTATGTGCGCACTGAACGCCTCTGACGACCAGCTTGACTTCAAGACCATATTCGGAAGCGCGAAGCAGGGCTGGATGTCTGACGACTGGAAGAATCCGACATCGGACATCACTCCGCTCCTGGACGCCATACTCGAGGTCATACCGGCTCCGAAGGTGGTCGAAGGCACTCCTCAGCTCCAGGTCACTTCTCTTGAATATTCTCCTTACGTCGGACGTATAGCGGTCGGCAAACTGACCAGGGGCGAACTCAAGACCGGCCAGCAGGTCAGCCTCTGCAAGAGGTATGACGTGGTCGAGAAGCACAAGATCAAGCAGCTTATGGTGTTCGACGGACTCGGCAAGAGCAATGTGGACACCGTGCAGTGCGGTGACATCTGCGCCGTCGTCGGAATCGACGGCTTCGAAATCGGCGACACCATCACCGACTTCGAGAATCCTGAGGCTCTGCCTCCTATCTCGATCGACGAACCTACGATGAGCATGCTCTTCACGATCAACAACTCCCCGTTCTTCGGCAAGGACGGCAAGTTCGTGACTTCAAGACACATAAAGGACAGACTCGACAAGGAACTCGAGAAGAACCTCGCGCTGAAGGTCAAGCCTGGCCTGAACGCCGATTCTTTCGTGGTCTATGGCCGAGGCGTCCTGCATCTGTCCGTGCTGATCGAGGAGATGCGCCGCGAGGGCTTCGAACTTCAGGTTGGACAGCCTAAAGTCCTGGACAAGACCATCAACGGCCAGCGCTGCGAACCTATCGAGGATCTCTCCATCGAGGTTCCGGAGCAGTTCGTCGGTGCGGCCATCGAACTTGCTACGCGCCGCAAGGGAGCCCTTCTGCATATGGAGCCGAGGGGTGACAGGACACTGCTGAACTTCGATATTCCTACACGTGGACTTATGGGACTGCGCAGCAACCTTCTCACCGCTTCACAGGGCGAGGCGATAATGGCCCACAGGTTCAAGGAATATCAGCCGTACAAGGGCGAGATCGACAACCGTACCAACGGTTCGCTCGTGTCGCTCGAGACGGGAACCGCAATCGCATATTCAATGAACAAGCTTCTTGACAGGGGCAAGTTCTTCATCGACCCGGGTGAGGAGATCTACTGCGGCCAGGTGGTCGGAGAGCACACGAGGGAGAGGGACCTTAACATCAACATCTGCAAGACGAAGAAGCTCACCAACGTCCGCGCCGCCGGTTCCGACGAGAAGATAGTCCTTCCTCCGGCGATAAAGATGTCGCTCGAAGAGATGCTTGAATATATCCGCGAAGATGAACTCGTGGAGGTGACTCCGCATCATCTGAGGATCCGCAAGACTCTCCTCGATCCGATGGACAGGAAGCGCGCCGGCGGTGCCGCCGATGACGAATAGTCAAAACTATTGATGAAAAATTTTTATTACGGAAATTTTTTCATACCTTTGCATCCCCAAATCTGTTTATAGGATTGATGAAAGAAGATTTTGCGGTTCCGATGAATGGATTGGCCCAGGGACGGACGGAGTTCCGCCTGAGGGTCGGGAAGGAGTTCTTTGAACAATTTGAGAATTCGGAGATACTCGACGCCGACATTGAAGTCGGGGTTACGGTTGAGAAGTCCGGACGTTTCACGGGCGTTGACTGCACCATTACTGGCAATGCCACCGTCACTTGCGACAGATGTCTGGAAGACCTGAAGCTCCCTGTGGAGACGGGGTTCAGCCTGAGCGTCAAGTTCGGTCAGGAGCCTTCCGATGAAGGAAATGCCGTGGAGGGAGGAAGAGAAATCGTCTGGCTTCCGGAGTCCGACGCCGAACTGGATCTGGCACAGATAGTTTACGATTATGTCTGTCTGTCGTTCCCGGTCCAGAGGGTTCATCCTGAAGGGGAGTGCAATCCCGAGACGCTGAAGTATCTGAGTTCTGAAGATTGTTCCGGCAAGGATTCCGGGGAAGAAGGTTCCGAGAGGCCGTTTGCGGCTCTCAAGGATTTGATTGAAGGGAAGAAATAATAAAATTAAAAAGTATAAATTATGGCACATCCGAAACACAAAGTCTCCAAGCAGAGAAGAGACAAGAGGAGAACCCACGACTTCGCTCCGGTTCCTACTCTGGGTACTTGCTCCAACTGCGGCGCTACTGTGATGTATCATCACGTATGCCCTGAGTGCGGCTATTACAGAGGTCGTCAAATCATCGAGAAGAGCGCTGAGTAGTTCTTTTCAGAAACTGATGGTCCCATAGTTCAACGGATAGAACGGAGGTTTCCTAAACCTTAAATATAGGTTCGATTCCTATTGGGACTACAAAAGAGGCACGACGATTTCCGTCGTGCCTCTTTTGTGTCCATTTTGCCTTCTGAACCCCTTGCACCCCTGCCAGGGGGAATATCGGCTTCTGCCGGCCGGCAGAAGCCGGCTTGTCGCTGCGCTCCGTGAACTGCTGAATATGCCCTGCGGCACCCCCGCCACACGAAGCTGAGGGGAACATCACTCCGATTCCCCGGAAACAGAATTGCCCTGAATGCCCTTCCTATTGTTTCTGCTTGCAAATCCGTCAGCCGAACCCCGGCCGAACCCATCGACCGTGGCGGATAACCCTTTGATAATGAAGCGAAAAAGCATATGTCTGGTACCGAAATCGCTACCAGACATATGCTCTTTTCGTTGGTTGTCAGTCTCTTATCTGCCACGGGCCACGATTTTATGTTTTGTCCCGCACAACTATCACGTATGCCGAGCACCGCCGAGAGTGACCTTTGGCTTTTACGCCTCGTCCATCCCTGCCCCTTGTCCGTCAGAAATTCCACGGATAATCTTTTTCTATAGGCTTAACTTCCTAGAGATCAATAAGGTTGTCTGTGAACCTCCCTCCACAAGCGTAATTTCGCATAAAAATCCCGCACCTGCCGTCCTTGAATATGCCCATCCAGAAGCCTGTAAGGCTGATTTTCAACTTATCCGTGGAATATTTCATTCCACGGATAAGCTTGTCTACTTTTGCGACAGGATATTCATTAAGGCAGCGGCCGCGAAGAATTCTGACGGCAGTGCCCGGACGAGCGACACCGACAATGAATGTCAATTAACTTAAATTATTTACTATGAA
>CAVCDF010000082.1:0-21363 GCA_963600795.1 Anaerotignum sp.
TCTTACAGGACAATGAATTCCTGAACAGGCTCCGGCTATTTCTTCATAAGGCGGCGGAAGCCGGCGGCGATGCGCTCCAGACCCTGCTCGAGACGCAGACGAGGGCAGGCAAGGTTGATCCGGACAAAGCCGTCCCGGCCGTACATCACGCCGGAGTTGATCCAGACCTTCTCATTCTCCAAAAGGCTGTTCTCGATCTCGTCCGAGGACATCTTCAAAGCGCTGACATCCACCCAGGCCAGATAGGTTCCTTCGAGTTTTGTCACAGGGAACTCCGGAAGTTCATCCTCGAAGAAGGAGACAAGCGTCCTGTAGTTGTCGAAGATGTAGCCGTTCAGTTCTTTGAGCCACTGCTCCCCTTCGTTGTAGGCGACCTGGAGGGCAATCACGCCGAACGGATTGACATCACAGACCTCGTTGATGTTTATGACCCTGTCAATCATCTTCTTCCAGTCAGGATTGTTCGTGATTATGTTCGATATTCCCAGGCCTGCGATGTTGAAGGACTTGCTCGGCGAATTCATGGTGACGGTGTTGTCCTGCGACTCCTTCGAGATGGAAGCCATCGGGGTGAAGCGATACCCCGGCATTTCAAGTTCGCAATGTATCTCGTCGCTTATGACGATGACATTGTTCCTGCGGCAGATGTCCGCCACCCTGGCCAGGTCTTCCTTCGGCCAGACCCGGCCACAGGGATTGTGAGGGTTGCAGAAAAGCAGAACCTTTGCCATAGGGTCGGCGGCACGCCTTTCAAGATCATCAAAATCAATATACCAGGTTGCCTGGTCGCCTTCAAGGTCATAGATGAGCCTGTTCTCGGAGAGTTCGCAGAGATTGTTCTTCGCAGTGGAGAAGAAGCAGTTGTAGGCCGGAGTCTGGATGATCATCTTCGGAAGTTCACCGTGAGGGCCTCTGCCGCGGTCCGGCTTCTCGACGACCTGACCGTCAACGACTTCGTACTGGGTCAGAGCCTTGACGACCACGGACATCGCAGGAACGACTCCGGGGATATAGGAATACCAGTCCTTCTCGGTATGCCATCCGCGGCGGCGCCTCCACCAGTCAATCGCGGACTGATAATAGGAGTCCGGGACGTGCGTGTAGCCGAAAATTCCCTGTCCGACACGTTCACTGAGGGCTTTCACGATTTCCGGAGCGACTTTGAAGTCCATATCTGCGACCCAGAGCGGAATCACATCCTCGGAGACAGGTCCCACCGGACTTTCAGCATCCCATTTCACGCAGTCGGTGCCGCGTCTTCTCGTCATTTCGTCAAAGTTGTATCTTCCCATTTTCTGCAATATTTTGAATATTCTGGATTCGGATTGAAATTATCCTACAAGATAGCAAAAAACAATTAAATTTGCGGCGGTATGAAGCTAAATGAATATATTTTCTCAGCCGCCGCGCTGGTGCTGTCCGTGTGCGGCTGCAGCCGGGCATCCGGCACGGATGAAACCGCAGACGACCTGAACCCGCAGTTCCTGAGCATAGAAGCGCTTCCCGAAGGAGGATATTCATTGGTCTCAATCTCGCCGTTCGACGGGAGCCGGGACACTTTGGCCGTGAAAAGACCGATGAACCGTCTGATCGTGATGAGCACCTCGTACATCGGTTTCCTCGATGCCGTAGACGGATGCTCCGCAGTTGTCGGAGTTTCAGGCATTGAATATGTCTGCGACTCCGCCATAGCGTCGCGGGCCGCACGCGGAGAAGTGGCCGACGTAGGCTTCGACGCCAGCCCCGACTACGAAAAGATACTCGCATTGAAGCCGGACCTTCTGCTGACATATTCAGTGTCCCCTGTAAAATCCCGCTTCCTGTCCAAGCTTGAATCGCTGGGAATCAGAGTGTTCATCGTAAATGAACACCTTGAGCGCCATCCAGTCGCAAGAGCCGCATATGTCCGTCTCTTCGGCGCCCTTGTCGGTGATATGGCGGTGGCGGACTCCGTGCTTTCGGCCGTCACGCAGCGGTACTGTTCAGTCAGAGACTCCGTCCGGATGTCGGCAAGCCGGAAAAAGGCGAAGACGGCCTCCGGGAGAAAAGTGCTTGTGAACATTCCATACAATGACCAGTGGTTCATTCCGGGACAGGAGAACTACCTTTCGAACCTCGTAAAGGACGCAGGCGGTGAAATACTCGGATCCGAACCCGGAAAGGCGGCATCCTCCACGGTCTCGATTGAGAGAGCATATTCATTGGCAAAGGACGCCGACCTGTGGCTGAACGTCGGCTGGTGCCGCACGGCGGACGACCTTGTCTCCGCCAATCCTCTTTTCGCAGATTTTCTCGCACGCATCAAGGACAACGCCGCCGGCCGCGGATATTCGGGAAAAGTGGTCTGGAACGACGACAAGAGACTCAACGCGAAAGGAGGCAACGACTTCTGGGAAAGCGGAGTCGTGCATCCGGACATACTGCTGGAAGACCTTATTGCGGTTTTCGGCGCCGACGGCACGGAAGAAAAGGAAACATCGTATTTCAGGGCGGTGGAATGATCAGGTGACAGTGTGACAGCGTCACCTGCTCTCACCGGCGTCAAGAAAATAGACAGCGGAAGGGCGCATCCTCGGCAAGGTCTGGAGATTGGTCATTTCCTTGGCCGTGAACGATCTCGAAGAATCCTTGTCCTTGGCAGGAATCGAACGGAGGGCTTCCGCCGCAGACTCGAAGGCGAGGTCCGGAGTGTTGTTGTTTTCGCTCAAGTGACAGAGAAACAGGTTCTTTAGCCCCGGATGCCAGAAACGCCTTATGGCTGACGCGCACTCCTCGTTGCTGAGGTGACCGTTGCCCTGGCATATCCGCATCTTAAGTTCGTGCGTGTACGGGCCTCCGATCAGCATTCCCGGGTCATAGTTCGACTCGAATACAACCGCGTCCGCCATCCTTGCATATTCAACGGCCTCATCTGTCACTCTTCCGGCATCGGTCATCAGAAAGAAGCGGACTCCCCTCCACTCGATGTAATAGCCTACCGTCTGAGTGGCGTCGTGGGGAACTATGAAATGCCTTACGGCCGGGCGGTCTTCCTCAGGCTGGTCCTTGCACAGGCATATATCAGCCGGTCCCTCATCGGGAAGGTCCACCCTGAAACCGGCAATCGAATCTTTTGTGAATGTATGGTGCGCAAGCGCCTCGTGAAGAACCCTCGTCGCATAGACAGGCTTGCCAAGACGCTTGCAGTACGACCCGAGATGGCGGATGTGGTCAAGATGGTCGTGAGTGACGAGAACCGCCTGAAAAGAATCCGTACTCATTCCGCGTTCGGACAACGTCTTCTTCAGCCTGCGCACGCTCACGCCGGCATCTATCAGCAGGCCGGCGGTGCCGTCACCGAGATAGTAACAGTTGCCGCAGCTGCCGCTTGATAGACTGAAGAACTTGAGCATCACTTGTTCTCCCCCTCGCAGTATTTTGAAATCACGCTGTAGGCGTCGGCCACGCCAAGTTCACCGGCTCTGGACAGGTCAATGCAGCCTTTTTCCTTGTCCTTGAGATAGATGAGCACAAGTCCTCTGTTGTAGAACGCGTCACCCATATACGGATAGGCCTCGATGGCTCTCGTGTAGCTGTCAACCGATTCGACGAACTTGGAGGACAGGCAGTAGAGGTTGCCCAAGTTGAAATGGACGTAAGGCATCCCCGGCAGTATCCTGTCGGCAGCGAGCATATCCTGGATGGCCTCGGAATAATCGTATGTCCTGCTGACCTGGTCACGGACTCTCGCCCTTGTCGTGCCCTTGTCATCCATGGTCAGGGTCTGCACGTTGTTCTCTATGGAAGAGATGAAGTCGATCATTTCTGCACGCAGGACTCCCCTGTTCAGATAATAGAACGCCTTGTAATATTCCGAATATTTTCCTCCGCCGTCCGAATTGACCGCAGTGTCGAACTGTGCGAGAGCAGCGGTGTACTGTTTGGACTGTATGAAGTAGAGCCCTTTTATGAATGCCCTGTCCGCGTCGGACAAGGACTTCGGGTCGCCGGCCGAAAGATTGGAATCGCCGTAGAGCGCGCCGTCTATTCCGCCGCTGAACACCGGATGCTGCAGCGAATCAGAATTGTTCACCGCAATTGCGACGTGCGAGTCCGCGATGAATTTATCTATCAGAGGATTTTCATAACGTCTGCTTAAAGCGACGCTTCCGGTGCTGCGGGCAGCCGTAAGGCAGAACCTGTACAAAGGTTTGAGACGTATGTTGATGTCACGGTTCTGAAGGAGTTCGTTGTCGAAATCCTTCTTGGCGAAATCGGCGTCCAGGGCAATCAGGGAACTGTACTTCCTGGTCGTGTCAGCGAAAGAGCCTGAATCGGATGCGTTCTTCGCACGGTAGTCCTGCACCTTCTTCCGGGCGGTGTCGTAGTCCTGCTTGGATGACTTGGTCCGTCCCAGCATAGTCTTGACATAGGACCTGTTGAGATAGGCTTTGGCGAAGTCCGGATAGAGTTCGATGGCTTTGTCGTAATCGTCCAGCGCGTCGAGCCAGCGGCCCATCTGCACGAAATAGGACGCGCGGTTGTAATACGCCAGCACATTCTCCGGGTTGATGTTGATCACGTGGTCCATATCCGCTAGCGCCGCGTCGTAGTTGCCGACCTGGGCATTGATCAGGCTTCGGTTGTAGAGCGTCAGCGCATTTCCGGGTTCATCCTTCAGCACTCTGTTCAGGTCAGCCATCGCTGCATTGTAATCGTTGCTTTCATAATGCATCAAGGCTCTGTTGAAATAGGCGAAAGTGTTGGTGCTGTCCAACTCGATGGCCTTGTCCATATCCGCCACCGCTGCCCTGTAGTCCTTCATCTGAGAGTAAAGACGGCCTCTGCGGATATAGCCTTCGGGATCGAACCTGTCGATCTTTATCGCCCTGTTGTAATCGGTGAGGGCCTTCGTGGTGTCTCCGAGAAAAAGATAGGACGCGCCCCTGTTCAGATAGGCTGACGGGTCCTTCGGCTCCTTCCGGATGTAGCGGTCGAAGTCGGAGACCGCCTTGTCGAACTGCTGGGCAAGGAAATAGGTGACTCCCCTGCTGAAATAAAGCCCGTTGAGTCCAGGTCGCAGGTCAAGCGCCTTCTGGAGGTCCTTGAGGGCTTCGTCGTACTTGCCGAAACGGCTGAGCGTTATGGCCCGGAAATGATAGCCGTTGGTGAACACGGGATTGAGACGCACGGAAGTGTTGAAGTCACCCTGCGCGCCTCTCAGGTCGCCGAGATTGTACTTGGCTATGCCTCTGTAGAAGAATGTCCAGCAGTCCGTGGTGTCAAGCCGTGCCAGGACGTTGAAATTGCCGATGGCTTCCGAATACTTACCGTCTGCAAGAGCCTGGCGGCCTCTGAAATAGAAAACATCCTTGTCATACTGGGCACTTGAAACAAGAGCGAAGAAAAACAAGGAGAACAAAGCCAGCGCAGACCGTTTCATATGGATATATTTTACCGTTGGTTTATTATTATTTTATAAAAACCCTTAAAATTCCTAATTTTGTCATTTGCAAAAAACATCTGTTGCAAAAATAGCCGTTTGCAAAGATAAACATTTATCGTGCCTTGAAGACGCAATTTAGAAAAATTTTCATCATAGCGGCCCTCTTCGCAGCGTGCTGGACGATGCACGCGCAGAAGCCAGGGGTCAAAATGGTCCCTTCCGGCAGGAATGCCGAAAGGATAATCTCAGCGGAAAAACTCCGGCAGCAGATCGAATTCCTGACGGACTCCACCTTCGGCGGCCGGGCGACAGGAAGCAAGGGAGCCACCGAAGCTGCCCTGTGGATTGCCAGAAGGTTCGACGGAGCCGGGCTGGTACCTCTAGGGAAAGGTTGGGGACATTCCTTCCTTGCGGGTGAAGACGTCGGGCACAACATAATCGGCTTCCTCCCGGGCAAGAGAGAGAGCAGCAAGGAGATGTACACCATCGTGACGGCGCACTACGACAGCCACGGAAAGATCGGAGACAAAATCTACCCGGGAGCGGACAGCAATGCCTCTGGCGTTGTCGCTATGGTAAGCATCGCGGACATGTTCAAGAAGATGAAGGATTTGGGGAGATCCTACGGAAGGAACGTCATATTCGTCGGTCTGGACGCTAGAGAAAAGAATTCCGCCGGAGCGCAGGCGCTCTGGAGCGAGATAAGCGGGGGACGGCTCAAGGATCCGGTGAGCGGCGAGACCATCACGCCGGACAAGATCCATTCCACGGTCGTGCTTGACATTCTCGGAGGAACTTCCGCTCCGCTGAACAAGGGCAGGAAGGACTATCTGATAATGCTCAGCGGCGGGCAGTACACCTTCGACTTCACGAGAGCCAATGAAGGGCCGGGACTCGGCCTGGACATCTCGTGCTCGTACTACGGGAGCAAGGGATTCACGGAAATGTTCCACGAAAAGCTCGGCGACCAGAAGGTCTTTGTCGAGAAAGGCCTGGTCTGCGCGGTGTTCACATCCGGAATCACAATGCTCACCAACAAGACAGGCGACACGGCCGACACCTTGAACTATGAGATACTGAAAAAAAGAATATTCCTGATCTTCCACTGGTTGGAGAAAATACTGTAACAATGAGAGAATTCTGGTCAATGATGAAGCGCTACATCGCTCCATTCAAGAAATTCATAGGCGGTGCCGTAGTGTTGAACATCCTTTCTGCCGTGTTCAACATCTTCTCGTTCGCCTTGATCGTTCCGATGCTCCGCATCCTGTTCAACATCAGCAACAAAGTCTACTCCTTCACTCCGTGGGACCAGGTCTGGAGCCTGCCTTTCAAGGATATGGGCGACGCGGCCACGACAAACCTCTACTACATGCTTGAGCAGTGGATCGCCACCTACGGGCCGTCCACGGTGCTGCTGGTGCTCTGCCTCTTTCTTGTGGTGATGACGGGACTGAAGACAGCCTGCTACTTCGGCTCGGCGGCCGTGATGGTGCCGATAAGGACCGGAGTCGTCAAGGACATCAGGCTGGACATATACAAGAAGATCCTCTCCCTGCCTCTCGGCTTTTTCTCCGAAGAGAAGAAGGGAGACATCATCGCCAGGATGAGCGGTGACGTGATGGAGGTCGAGAACTCCATCACAGGCTCCATCGAGATGCTCATCAAGAACCCCATCCTCATCATCTTCTACTTTGCGGCCCTGATCGTGATCAGCTGGAAGATGACGGCGTTCACAATCCTGTTCGCCCCGCTTATGATGTGGATAATGGGAGTGGTCGGAAGGACCCTAAAGAGAAGGTCCACGGAGATGCAGCAGGTCTGGAGCGAAGTCATGTCGCAGGTCGAGGAGACCCTCGGCGGGCTCCGAATCATCAAGGCTTTCCTGGCGGAGAAGAAGATGACGGGGCGCTTCGACGCCGCCACGGACTCGATGCGCAGGAAGACCAACAAGGTCGTCATCCGCCAGTCGCTGGCGCATCCTGTCAGCGAGTTTCTCGGCACGATACTCATCGTGATCGTTCTCTGGTTCGGAGGCACACTGATCCTCGGTGACAAGGGAGGCATCGACGCTCCTATGTTCATCTACTACATGGTCATCCTCTACAGCATCATCAACCCTATCAAGGACTTCGCCAAGGCCGGGTACGCCATCCCGAAGGGTATGGCTTCGATGGAAAGGATCAACAAGATCCTCAACGCCGAGAACGACATCGTCGAGGCCGCCGAGCCTAAGAGCCTTGACAGCTTCAACGGCAAGCTTTCCTTCGAACACGTCACCTTCCGCTACCCTGCCGGGCACAAGGACGTTCTCAACGATGTGAGCTTTGATATTCCCAAAGGCAAGACGATCGCCATCGTGGGTGCCTCAGGTGCCGGAAAATCCACTCTCGTGGACCTGATCCCTAGGTTCTACGACGTGACCGGAGGCAGGATCACCATCGACGGCACCGACATCAGGAACGTGCGCATCGCTGACCTGAGGAGTCTCATAGGCAACGTCAACCAGGAGTCCATACTGTTCAACGACAGCATATTCAACAACATAGCCTTCGGCGTGGAGAACGCCACGCTCGAAAGCGTGATGGAGGCGGCCAAGATCGCCAACGCACACGAGTTCATAATGGAAAAGGAGGGAGGCTACGACTTCGTGGTCGGCGACAGGGGCGTCAAGCTATCCGGCGGACAGAGGCAGAGGATAAGCATAGCCAGGGCGATCCTGAAGAACCCGCCGATCCTTATTCTCGACGAGGCCACGGCCTCGCTCGACACCGAGTCCGAGAAGATCGTGCAGGAGGCCCTTGACAGGCTGATGTCCACAAGGACCACCATCGCCATCGCCCACAGGCTCTCGACCATCCGCAACGCCGACGAGATCGTGGTTCTGGACGAAGGCAAGGTCGTGGAGGTCGGCAGGCACGAGGAGCTCCTCGCCCTGGGCGGCATCTACCGCAAGCTCAACGATATGCAGGCATTGTAATTTCAGGGATATGGGAAAGAGCACGGTCAGGAGAATCAGGGTCCCTTTCATCGAAGGACTTGAAGGAATGAATATGCAGGAGCTTGACCTGGCGATGGAGATGTCGGCTTCAAAGTTTTCTGTCAGCGAAAACAACTGGCCGAAGATGTCACCGTACGTTCCGGACTGCAACGGTTCCATCGCCCGCAGCCGAACACATCTGGCCGTGATGTTCCACGTCAGGGGCCTTGACCTGAGAGCCACGGAGATGGAGGACAACGGCAAAAGCTGGGAGGACAGCTGCTGCGAGTTCTTCGTCACTGACCCGTACGACGGGACATACTACAATTTCGAGCTGACCTGCATAGGATCTCTTCTCGCATCCAAAAGGACAAGCAGGCTGGAGAAAACGCTCATAGAGGCTCCGGTCCTTTCAAGGGTCATACGGTTTTCCACTCTGGAGCGCAAGCCGGTTGAGGTCAAGGACAGGATTTTCACCTGGAGCGTGGCGATGCTTATCCCTTTCTGGCTGATCGGTCTGGACGGTGACAGCCTCCCTGTCAGCCTGCGCGGCAACTTCTACAAGTGCGGCGACCTGACCGCCCATCCGCATTTTCTGAGCTGGAATCCGATAGGGACACCGAAACCGGACTTCCACCGTCCGGAATTCTTCGGAGAACTGATATTCAAATGAGACCTGGAACAATATGACCAAGGAAAGAACATTCGCACTGACACTGTTTGTCATCTATCTCCTGGCGGTGGCCTGGTGCTGCTTCGGACATTTCAACGACTTGCCCGACATCGGACAGGACAGCATCTTCGGCATTCCCGTGGACAAGGTCATCCACTTCATGATGTTCTTTCCTTTCACACCGCTTTGCTACTACGCGTTCAGAAAGCGGAAAAATGGAAAGCATCCTGTATTTGCGGTCGCCGCGGTTCTTGCGGTCGGATGCATTGTCGCAGGGGCTACGGAGATAGGACAGTCATTCACTGGCTACAGAAGCTGCGATCCTGCGGATTTCCTGGCCGACGCGCTCTCGCTCGCCGTAGCAGGAGTGCTGACCCTTGCCTGCGAACTTCATCTTGCAAAATCGAAACGGAACGGAGACAATCAATGAAACGGCTGGTTTACATAACAATAGCATTCGCGTTGACCGTAAATGCTTCAGCACAGACGGTGAAGGATTTCCAAGACGCGGTCGATTCTCTGCAGACAAGCCTGCCGCAGAGGATGAACGTCAAAGCGGAAGTCAAGGCCAACAAAGTCGTCAGAAGAGGTTTGGAACTTGATTTCCATTTCACTTCCGGTCTCGGAGAACTCCCCTGGAGAACGGAAGACATAGAATGGCTGCGCGGAGAACTGTCACGGCTTATGCCGGAATCCTGCTCAAAATACAGCATAGGAGCCATCTATGCCGGCAAGCAGAGGATCGAGTCGCTTGCAGTGCCTGCCCCCGGCAGAAACGGCAAACCGGCTGAGAACCGCTTCACGACGGACGACCCGCGCAATTCGCACCGGTTCATCACCGCGCAGGGCCGGCGGAAATATTCAAAAGGCCTGAGCGGACGCAACATAGCCCTGTGGCAGAGCCACGGACGCTATTTCGAGGAAAAGACCGACAGATGGGAATGGCAGCGTCCGCCGCTCTTCCAGACTGTCGAGGACATGTACACGCAGAGCTACGTTCTGCCTTTCCTGATTCCTATGCTGGAAAATGCCGGAGCCTATGTGATGACTCCGAGGGAAAGGGACCTGCAGACAAACGAGATAGTCGCTGACAACGATCCTGCCTTCGAAAACGGCCGCGGTAAAGGCGTGCGCATCGAGGGAAGATATTCGGAGACGGGGACCTGGTCAGACGCCGGCACCGGCTTCGCCGACACCAAGGCGGCATATTCAGGTCTTGACAATCCTTTCCTGTCGGGAACGGCACGGAAGGCGGACTGCCTGATCCACAACAAAGGAAATGCAGCGGCGGCTCGCTGGACCGCTGAAATTCCGCAGAGAGGTGAATACGCCGTCTATATTTCCTACAAGTCGCTTCCGAACAGTACAGAATGCGCCCACTACACGGTAACGCATCTCGGCGGGGAAAGCAGTTTCACCGTCAACCAGAAAATCGGCGGCGGAACGTGGATCTACCTTGGTACCTTCGAGTTCGACAAAGGCTCCGAGGCCGCCGTAACCCTGGACAACAAGGCGCCGGAAGGCTTTTCCGCAGTCAGCGGAACTGTCATCACCGCAGATGCAGTCAGATTCGGAGGCGGAATGGGGAAGATAGCCAGGGGCCGCAAGGACGCGCCCGTTTCCGAATATGCCACATCAGGTCTTCCGTCATTCGCGGAGGGAGCCTTCTACTGGATGCAGTGGGCAGGAGCGGATTCGACAATCCTGTCAAAGCACGAAGACGACTACACTTCTGATTTCGCTGACAGAGGAGCTTGGGTAGGCTGGATGTCTGGCGGTTCCAGCACCAATCCCGACCTGCAGGGTCTCGGGATTCCGATTGACCTCGCTCTTGCGTTCCACACGGATGCCGGCGTCACGCCAAACGACTCTACGGTCGGCACCCTTTCCATCTACACGCTCAAGTGCGACGGAAGCGACAAGTTCCCGAACGGAGAGGACAGGCTGCAGCAGAGGATGTACGCGGACTTCGTCCAGACTCAGGTCGTGGACGACGTCCGCAGCCAGTTCGATCCGGACTGGATACGAAGGGGAATCTGGGACCGGTCCTACAGCGAATCCCGCACGGCAACGGTCCCGGCGATGATTCTGGAGCTTCTTTCGCACCAGAATTTTGCAGACATGAAGTACGGACTCGACCCTTCGTTCAGGTTCACAGTCTGCAGGGCCGTCTATAAAGGTATTCTTAAATATCTGAGCGCGAGGTACGGCTGCGCGTATGCCGTACAGCCGCTTCCGGTCAATTCCTTTGCGGCCAAGTTCGTGAAGAGTCCCGCACCCGGTTCCGGAGTCGGAGTGAAGCTGAGCTGGAAGGCGTCAACCGACACGCTCGAGCCTACGGCCGTCCCGAAAGGATACATCCTGCAGACCAGACTGGACGACGGGACTTTCGACTCAGGAAGGGTACTGGACAATGTCAACCATTCCGGCGGCTTCTGTTCGACCACAGTAATGGCCGCCCCCGGACATATTTTCAGTTACAGGATAACCGCTTTCAACGACGGAGGAAAAAGTTTCCCGTCAGAGACGGTCAGCATCGGCGTTCCTGAGAATCCAAACGGCAAGAGCGTGCTGGTGGTCAACAACTTCACCAGGGTTTCCGCCCCGGCCTGGTTTGACACTCCCGAATATGCCGGATTCAATCCGAGAATCGATGCCGGCGTGCCTTTCGTCAGGGAAATCAATTTCATAGGAGAACAGTACGAGACAAGGCGCTCCCTCCCGTGGCTGGATGACGACAACCCGGGCTTCGGTGCCTGCTGGACTGACGAGGCGGCCGTAGTCTATGCCGGAAACACGTTCGACTACAGCATCGTGCACGGAAAGGCGCTGATGAAGTCAGGATATTCATTCCATTCAGCTTCCGTCGCAGCGGTCTCCTCAGACATATCCGTTTCCAGACACGACTGCGCGATGGACATCATCTGCGGAAAGCAAGTCACAACAAAGGTAGGCGCGGGCAAGGTCGCGGACAGGTACCGGGTGTTCCCTTCGGGACTTCAGGAAGCCGTCCGGCAGTTCACCGGGAACAATGGCGGAATCATCATCTCAGGGGCCTACATCGGCACCGACGTCTGGGACGGAATCTATCCTGTCGCCAAGGACAGCGCAGTCACGGCAACGACCAAGGAATTCGTGGAGAAGACGCTAGGCTACAAGTGGATGACAGGTTTCGCGAGCAGAAACGGGGCTGTCAGACCGATGAAATGCAAGGCGCTGGACCTCACGGGAAAGATCGGGACCGCTGAGTTCCACAAAGACAGGAATCCTCTGATGTACAACGTCGAGACTCCCGACGGAATCGTCCCTTCAGGGAAAAGCGCCGGCACGTTCCTCCGCTACACGGACACCTGCATCTCGGCAGGAGTCTGCTTCAACGGTGACGGCTACAGGGCTGTCAGCCTTGGTTTCCCGATAGAGACACTGAAACTGCAAAGTGACATCGACGCACTGATGGAAAGCATAATGACCTTTATTGACTACAAGCAATGACAAAAAGAGAATCGGAACTCATCGAACTCCTCCACAAGGAAGTGAAACCGGCGCTCGGCTGCACTGAACCGATTGCCGTGGCTCTAGCGGCAGCCAAAGCCACAGAACTTGTCAGGGCCGCAGGCTGCGCAGGAAGCGTCTGCGGACTGGACGTTGAAGTCAGCGGAAACATCCTCAAGAACGGGATGGGCGTAGGCATCCCCGGCACAGGAATGGTCGGCCTGCAGATCGCGGCCGCCCTTGGTTCGGTCTGCGGAAAAAGCGAGTACGGCCTTGAAGTGCTGAAAGACCTTACCGAACACGATGTCGCGGAAGCCAAAGCAATGGTGAAGGACAGGAAAATCAGCATAGCCGCACCGGAGAACGTCAAACTTCTCTACGTGAAGGTCTCCGTGCAGGCTGGAGACCACAACGCCTGGGCAGTCATCGAAGACGACCACGACAGGATTGTCGAAACCGGAGTCGACGGAAAGGCTACCGACTGCAGGAACTGCACCGGAACTGATGAAGCGCCGATAAAGGAGACAAAGGATTACAACCTTACGGTCAAGGAGATATATTCGTTCGCACAAAGCGTCGACTACGAAGACATACGCTTCATTCTCGGTGACAGGGACCTCAACCTCGCGCTTGCAAGGGAAGGCCTTGAAGGGGATTACGGGCTGGGCGTAGGAAAGGCAATCCGGGAAAACCAGAAATACATCTTCGGCGACGACTTCCTCAGTTATGCAATGGGGATGACGGCGGCGGCTTCTGACGCCAGGATGGCCGGTTGCACCCTTCCTGCGATGAGCAACTCCGGCAGCGGCAACCAGGGAATAACCGTCAGCATGCCGGTGATCGCGTATGCACTGAAGTACGGAGTCGATGACGAGAGCCTGGCCAGGGCGCTGATTCTCAGCAACCTTGTAGCAATCCACATCAAAGGCTATCTTGGAAAACTCTCTGCGCTGTGCGGCTGCGTGATTGCGTCAACCGGTTCCGCATGCGGACTCATTCTGCTGCAGAAAGGCTCCTACGAGCAGATCTGCGCCGCCATTAAGAACATGATCGGCAACATAACGGGAATGGTCTGCGACGGGGCCAAGGTCGGCTGCGCGATGAAGGTCGCCTCAGGCGTGTCCTGCGCCATCCAGTCATGCGTGCTCGCAATGCGCGGGACGTGCGTGCAGGCCACTGACGGAATCATCGACGAAGACATCGAGAAAACCATCCGGAACCTTGGCGAGATAGGGTCCCTTGGGATGAAGTCAACCGACAGGATGATCCAGCACATAATGCTTTGCAAATAGAAGTTCCGCCCGTCCGGACGGCAGTTTAAAAGACTAAGCAGCGGGGTTACGTACTACATAATCCCGCTGTTCGCGTTTCTTGCTTGAAAAAAACAGAAATTTTCAGTTCACGACGATTTCGTCAATGAATATGAAGGCGTGGGCGGGATTCTTTTCCAGATCGTCACGGACGGCCCTGTACCTGATGTAGCGCGCCTTGGCGTTCACGACTGTACCGATCGTGTTCAGAAGAGCGTTCGAATCCACGTCAGGCACTTCAAGAATGCATACTGTCGGATCCGACCAGATCACGCCGTCCTCCGAAAACGAGGCTTCGGTCCGGACCGGGAAGCCGACCGACGCTGAAGTGTGGGAAAGGAAGGTGGCGCCGACATAATGGATGTCCTTCACGCCGCCGAGATCCAGGGTAACGTCCACGTCGCACAGGAAACCCTGCCAACGTTCATCCTGATAGAACCATCCGCCGAGCCTTCCGTCGACAAGAGCCGAATCTCCTCCGGCAGAATAGCCGCCGTAATACTTCCTGCCGTTGTACGTCACCCCGGCACCAGCGGCCAGATGCTCAAGAGTCTTGAGCGACTCAGGACGTGGGCCGATTTCGTTGCGCAGGTCGAAGGCATTGTATCCGGCACTGCGCAATGTATCGCACAGCCTTACTGCCCTTTCCCTGAACTCCGGATAACTTCTGTTCTCCTGAGGTGTCCAGCCGATCTCGGCGATGGCGAAAGCGCGCGGGTAAAGCAGGTACTCGGCATATTCCGCAGTCGGCACGAATTCAGTCCAGAGGTTGGCCTGAAGGCCGAGGATCCGGCCGGCGGCATCCTTGTCCAATCCGCCGAGCGGATCGTAGGAATAGACTTTTTCAAGATTCCTGTAACCGCCGAAAGCCTTCGGCAGGGCGAACGGCGCATCCTGGCTTGAATCAAAATAGCAGAAACCGCCCGGAGACATCACCGCGTCGTGTCCCATCGCTGCGGCTCTCTCCCCTCCTTCCGTGCCCCTCCAGGACATCACGGCGGCACCCTCGGCAAGACCTCCGTCGAGAATCTCGTCCCAACCGATCGCCTTGCGCCCCTTTGATTCAAGGAATCTCGTGATGCGGTTCACCAGGTAGCTCTGGAGTTCATCGACATTCTCCAGGCCTTCGGCCTCCATTCTCCGGCGGCAGTCAGGGCAATCCTTCCAGTTGCTCTTGGACGCCTCGTCGCCTCCTATGTGGACATATTCGTAAGGAAAGAGTCCTATGACCTCTTCGAGTATCTTTTCATACATCGCGAATGTGGCCTCCTTGCCAGGACAGAGGTCGCCGGAAAGCCTGCGCGACTTGCCGTCGGCGCTGAGGCAGCAGAGTTCAGGATAGGTGGCGAGCACCTCGGCGGAATGGCTCGGAAGTTCGATTTCGGGGATGATGTCGATATGCTTTTCCGCCGCATAAGCGACGATTTCACGGACGTCGTCCTTGGTCAGATAGCCGCCGGAGGCTTCCGGCGAGCCTTCCTCCGAATAGCGGCAGCCTTTGCTTCTCCATTCCTCGAAAGTCTCTCCCACCCTCCAGGCGGCCTTCCCGGTCAGGTCAGGGAAAGCGTCAATCTGAATCCTCCAGCCGGCATCGTCAGTCAGATGCAGATGCAGAGTGCTCATCTTCAAGGATGACATCACGTCAATCTGCTTCTCGATGAAGTTCTTGTCACGGAAATTCCTGGAGATGTCGAGCATCAGCCCCCTGTGCCTGAAGCGGGGATAGTCGGTCACCGTGCAGAAACTGATCTCGGTGTCGAACTTCGACATCATCCTCAAAGTAGTCATCGCGCGGAACACGCCTGTCCCGGTCGCCGCCTGTATGGCCACGCCCTTCCTGCCGACGGTAAGACGGTAAGCCTCGTCGCGGGCATATTCAGGAATGCCGAGAGATTCAATCTCCCTGAGGAAGCGGGAATCTCCGAGATGAACGCGGATGTCGCTGCCGTCAGACTTCAGTGTGTAGGAGCCTTCGCACAGTTCATACTTCACCGGCGCGGGAATGACGTTTCCCGGACCTGAGACGGCTCCGGCGCTGAGCGCGGCCGTCAGTAACATTGTCAGGAATGCCGCTGCCTTTCTCATATGAAAATCATTTGTCAATGAGGACTTCCTTGATTCTCTTGAATATGTCAGTGTTCTCCATCACGCCGCTGAACTTTCTGGCGGAAGCGCCGTAGGCATAAAGCACCACCGGTGACGCCGTGTGGCCCGTCGTTGAATATTTCATTTCAAGCCCGCTCTCCCCCTTTGTGAAATCCTTGCTTCCCGGGACCAGCGTGATGCCGCCGGTCTCGTGGTCGGCGACCACTATGACAAGGGTGCCCTTGTGCGAATCGGCGTAGTCGAACACATAGTTGACAAGGTTGTCGAACTCCTCCATAAGGCATAGCAGACGTTCAGTGTTGTTGGCGTGGGCGGCGTGGTCGATGAGCGAGCCCTCGATCATCGTGAAGAACCCCTTGCGGTTATCCTCAAGAATCTCCAGCGTGTGCCCGGCCAGGTCGGAAAGAAGTTCCGAATCAGTCTCGGTGGCCTCTATCTCGCTGCCTTCGTCAAGAAGACCGAGAATCGGAGGCTGCTGAGCCGCATAGAACTCTTCCGGAGTCGAGACATAGTTGAATCCCGCGGCTATGGCCTTGTCTATCATATTCTCGGAAGTGTATTCCCCGGAAGTGAAATATTTCCTTCCGCCTCCCACCGTCACGTCAGGTCGGAAAGCGATCAGGTCCTCGGCGATGCCTTTCCTGTCGCCGCGTCCCGCGACGTGGGCGTAGAATCCTCCGGGAGTCGCGTCAAGCACATAGGATGTGGCGATGATGCCGGTGGACAGGCCCTTGTTCTTGGCTAGGGCGGCGATGCTGAGAGGCTTGGTGCCGTCAGGAAGCATCCCGAGCATACTGTTGTCGGTCTTGTGTCCAGTGGCGATTGCGGTGGAGGCCGCTGCGGAATCCGTGACCCTGCTGTTGGCCGAATATGTCTTGACTATTCCGACGTACTGCGCCCTGTCAAAACAGGTAGGGCCGAAATCGTTGTTTGCCATCCAGGATGCGGCCGCTCCAAGGCCCATACCGTCACCGATGACAAGAATCACATTTCTGACCTTATCGTCCTTGATTCTGTTTCCTGACACGGCGGGAGATGCTATCAGAACGGCAACCGCAATAAATATGATGATTTTCTTGACCATTTGCTGTATTTATTTTGTTTTTTATTGAAAGACAGATGGTTATGCAAGCAGAAGAAAAACACAGGGACGCTTGCCGATGGCCATCGGAGAACGCTTCCATTCCCTGACCGTCCTGGTGACGATGGTCTCGTCAGGCAGGGTGATGTCCGCCGCAATACAAAGGCGCGTGTCCGGCTGAAGCACGGCCAGAAGGTCAGACATCATCGAATCGTTGCGGTACGGAGTCTCTATGAAGATCTCGGTCTGCGACAGCTGCGAGGAGCGCCTCTCAATTTCCCTGACGGATTTGCGGCGCTCGTCCGGCTTGGCGGGGAGGTAGCCGCAGAAGGCGAAACTCTGGCCGTTCAGACCGGAACCCATCAGCGCCAGCATCAGAGAGGACGGGCCGACGAGCGGCACGACACGGATCCCCTTGAGATGGCAGAGCGCGACAAGCTGTGCTCCCGGATCGGCTACAGCCGGCAGCCCGGCTTCGGAAATCAGCCCGACATCGGTCGGGGATCCGTCCGGATCCGAAAACATGTCCAGAAGAGCCTCCACTTCGGCAGGCTTCGTGTGTTCGTTCAGCTCACGGAGTTCAAGAGAGGAAATCTGCCCTTTCAGACCGGCTGCCGAAAGATATCTGCGCACTGTGCGGGCTTCCTCGACCACATATTTTCTTATGGTTTTCAGACGGTCGAGGACCGGCTGAGGAATGACCTGCGAAGGATCGTATTCTCCCAACGGGGAGGGAATCAAAAAAAGTCTGCCTTTTTCCATAACATCGCAAATTTAGCAAAATTGGCAGATTTTATGTATGTTTGTCCGATCAAACGTGACAACAACCAACACGACAGCATTTATGATTATGAACGCAGACATATTCAGAAACCATCATTCCGCAACTGCGGCGGCAGCGCTGCTTGCCGCGCTTCTTCTCTGGGCCGGTGCGCTTCCGTCACGCGCCATCGACAACGGCAGGAAGGGGCTGACCTTCGACGAGACGATTTACGATTTCGGAAAGTTTTCCGAAGACAGCGGTCCCAAGACCTGCACGTTCCGCTACACCAACAGGTCGGACGTGGCTATTCTGATCTACGAAGTCACGGCTTCCTGCGGCTGCACGAACACCGTTTGGAGCAAAAAGCCTGTCAAGCCGGGCGAATCCGGCGAAATCAAAGTCACGTTCGACAACAAGTCGGGCGCTTTCGAGATGGACAAGACCGTGACCGTCTATATGTCTTCGGCCATAAGGCCTGCAATCCTGAGAATCAAGGGTACGGTCACGCCTGCAAAGAAGAAATGACCTTATCTATAACGTCCGGGAAGTGTTCCATTTCCAGGACGTGTTCCTTTGCGGCTATGTCTTCAGGAGTGTCCTGCGGCGAAACCGGAGTCCTGAACTGCGCGATTATCTCCCCTCCGTCAACATCTCCGCTCACCCAGTGCACCGTCATACCGGTCTCAGTCTCTCCTGCCGCCTTGACGGCCTCGTGGACGTGATGGCCGTACATTCCCATTCCGCCGAACTTCGGCAGCAGGGCTGGATGAAGGTTGATCATCCTGCGGTCATATTCACGGATAAGGAAGTCGGGGATGACGAGCAGGAAGCCCGCAAGGACTATGAAGCCTATTGAATATTCCTTCATCAGGGGCAGCAGGACGTCTTCGCGGTTGAGTTCCGCCTTGGACAGCACGCGGGTCGGGACTCCGAGCCTTTCAGCCTTGTCCAGCGCGGGGATTCCCGCCTTGTTCGCGACCACAAGGGCGCAGCTGACCTTGTCGGACCCCTTGAAATGCCTGATTATGTTCTCACAGTTTGTGCCGCCTCCCGACACGAAGATTGCAATGTTTACCATATCGGTGAATGAATATGATGATGAATGAATATGCCTGTGTCAATTCCTTTCCCGGGTTCCGAAATCGGTTCCTGACTGCTTTCCGAGAGAATCCGGCAACTGGCGGATGTTGATGTCACGCTGAGGGAACGGAATTTCTATATTATTAGCATTCAGTGCATTGTAAATAATTTCATTGGCCTTGGCCACATAAGCCGTTCTCTGTTCCACGAGCACATATTGCTTGACGGTCAGATCCACGCTGTTGTCGCCGAAACCGCTGACCGTCACGATAATGCCATATTTTTCCTCGACAACCGGCCTGCCGAACCCGTCAGTCCTTCGCAGCTTGTTCATAGCGTTCACTATGACCTTGCGGGCTTTTTCGATGTCCGTGCCGTAGGCCACGCCCACCGGCAGACCAAGATATTCGTAGGAATTGTTGCGGGTGAGGTTCTTGAAGTTCTTCGCAAAGAGGGAACTGTTCTGGAAGGCCATTATACTGCCGTCCAACGCCTCAATCTGGGTGCTCTGGTAGGTTATGCTGTCAACCTTGCCCCTGACGCCGTCGCACTCGATGTAGTCGCCCACCCTGAGCCTTCCGGACATCAGCTGCACTCCGTAGAAGAAGTTGTTCAGGATGTCCTTCATCGCGAAACCGAGACCGGCGGCAAGACCGGCAGTGATCACAGACAGGGACTTGGTCGGAATGTTCAGCAGGGAAATGGTGACTATGCAGTAGGTGCCCCACACAAGGATGCCGATAACGTTGTTGGACAGCGTAAGGTTCAGTTCGTTCTCCCTGATCATCGAAGCGCCGGTCTCCCTTAGGGCCTTGCGCACCTTGTAGATTCTCTGCAGCGACCGGGCCACATAGCAGATGTACCTGAAGACATAGAACAGGCCCACGGCCAGAACTATCTTGGACAGGGACAGATGGAGATATTCATAATTCAGGAAAGGATAGAAGAACATGTCCATGCATATTTCCGTCAGGTCGAAGACCTTGGAAGCCATATAGAGACAGAAAGGAATCGACATCAGGTAAAGCACAGGGATGACCACCATCTCTATCAGGTCATAAAGCCAGGTGACCAGGATGTAGGCTCCCTTGCCCTTGTTCCCGGTGTCGCCGGTATGCTTGATCCTGTAGGCGCGCACGCGCTGGTCAACTCTTGTTCTGCGGTATTTCTTCAGAAGATAGCCGCAGGCTACGATCAGCTGGAGGACCGTCAGCTGGAATATCCACCAGATGTAGACCTGCAGTCCCAGGAGACTGTAGCCGATGATCGCGATCAGCAGCGTGACAGCGGTCACCGCAAGAGACGCGACGGCATAGTTGCTGTCGATTTTCGGCACCGTGTGGCCGTACTTGCGGATGCTTGCCCACTGCCACAGGCCGAAGACCAGCAGCAGAGGAGGGAAAAGCAGGGCGATCAGGCTGTTCGGAATGAATATGATTCTGAAGGTTATGACCAGAAGGCCCATCAGCATTATCGGTGTGTAAAGCTTAAGGCCGTAGTTGATCTGCTTGCTGGTGTGCCTGATGAGCAGCGACGCAAGCACAGCGACGAGAAGCAGCGCGAACTCTATCAGCAGGCCGGAAGCCATCGTGAAGAAGTGGGATGCGACGGAAGTGTTCCTCGCGATTCCAATGGCGATGACGAACAGCACGGCGGCGCCAAGCATGAATATGGCCGCCTCCATCTTCCGGAACCATTCCGTGCGGAACAGAGCGACGCGCCGCAGCAGCAGCTTGACTATCAGCATGCTCAGAAGCGTAGCCAAGGCCAGGTAGACAAGCACGGTGAAAGAGAATCCGAGCACGATCGGGCCCCGCCATTCGCTCCTGACGTCAGTGAAGTAATCCTGACCGTACTTGTCCCTCGCATCCTTGAGCACCTGCGAGAAATACGAACGGAAATGCGTCAGAATCTTCCAGTAGTTGTCCTGTCCTTCTATGAATATCTTCTTCTGCACCATCTTGTAGCGTCCCTGGGCATAGTCGTAAGCCTCTTTCAGACGCTTGTCTGTAGAGTCGTAATATTCATTGTCCTCGATGACGTGGTCGCGGATGTCGGTGAACATCTTCAGAAGCTTCGTGGAATAGAACAGGCAGCTGTCCCTGTTGATTCTGGAAAGGCTGTCAAGTTCAAAGGAACCGTGACCGTGATCCTCCGACTCCGATGAATCCGCCTGCCCGCCGTTCAGCAGCGCGCCGACGATGGTTTCGGACAGCACCGAATGAAAGTGACCGCTGTGGTCCGGATCATCCGAATGAGCTGAGGCATAAGACTGGTTCGCGAGCGTCCCTCCCTGCAGGGAAGCGGCGAGAGAATCAAGCATTGACGGCCCGAGGCTGTCCGGCAGTTCGACCATCTCTGGCGGAAGCACCTTCAAGGACATCACAAGCTTGTCGTACCGTTCGATCTCGACATCCAGGTAATTGATGATGTTGTCGTACGGCATCCTGCTC
>CAVCDF010000083.1:0-5668 GCA_963600795.1 Anaerotignum sp.
GAATATGTACCTGCTGTCCTTCAACTCTTCAGCGGTCTTGCCCACGAAGGCGGAAGGATTGCCGAGAGGCCCGACAACGTCGCAGAAAAATTCGCCTTCGGCTTTTGAAATGATTGCAGCGGAGGACGCTCCTATGAGCTGGGTGACGATGGTGACCGTGCCTTTTTCGCGGTCATAGTCGCTTATCGTCAAAGGAATGCGCTCGCCCTTTTCGTCTGAACGGACGATGAGGAACTGTCCGGGCTTTGCCGCCTCGGCAATCCTCGGAGCCGACACCACCATCTTGCAGATGTTCGGGGTCAGCATCACCCTGTCAAGAATCTTGAACATAAACTAATAAAAAAGCGTTTTTAAATTGTGTTTTATGTGTTATAAGTATGTGTTTTCATAATGCAGTCTACAAATTTAGAAAAATTAAGGTGATTATCCCAACGGTTCCGGAATTTATGAGTCCGGCAATGCGCCTGCCTGGGTATTAACATATTTGTTAGACGTCAAAACACTTGTGTTGTACAGATTGAATATCAGCGACTGATATTTAATCTTGCCTTTTCTGTGCCGAAGGTCGTTCCCTCGGCTTTCCGGAAGTCTTCCGTCCGCAGCGGACGCTCAATCCGGGCCGGATGTCGGCTTTCTATGGCATTTTTGGAAAATTTCGCTATTTTTACAAATTATGACCGTGAACGGTGAATCCCGTATTCCTTTCCACGATTATTTATTATGAGTATGAGGAGGATTGTTTCCGCATTGATTTTTCTGTCGGCAGTTCTGTCGTCTTCGAGGCTTGGCGCCCAGTTCGTCGTGTCGTCCGGAATGTTCGGCCGCACCTCGTTCAAGGTGACTGCCCAGGTCCTTGACTCGCTCTCCAAAGAGCCGGTCGCGTTCGCTTCGGTGTATCTCAGACATCCGGACGACACAGTGATAACGGCCTTCGCCCTGACTGACACCCTTGGCAAGGCAGCCTTGAAGGACGTGGCGAAAGGAGAACATCTGCTCTGCATTGAATATCTCGGCTACAGGCCGGTCTATAGGAAAATCTACATCCGTTCAAGCGACTATGACGCCAAGGTGGTCCTGATGCAGCCCGACGATAAGGTCCTGAAGGCCGCCACGGTCTCGGCTGCAGGCAATCTGGTCGAGGTGAAGGGTGACACGCTGATCTACAACGCTTCCTCGTACAGGCAGATGTCGAACGACAAGCTCTCAGACCTGCTGAAGAAGATGCCGGGCGTGGAAGTAGGCGATGACGGGACCGTCAAGGTCAACGGCAAGGAGGTCGACAGAATCACGGTGAACGGCAGAACTTTCTTCCTGGGGGACAACAAGGCGGCCCTGGACAACCTTCCGGCCAAGGTCGTGGACAAGGTGAAGGTCATCGACAAGGAATCGGAATCGGCTGAGTTCACCGGCATCAAGGGGGAGAAGCAGAAAGTGATGGACGTCGAACTTAAGGAGGAGTACAAGAGCGGATGGTTCGGCAACGCCCAGGCTTCGGGCGGAACGACCGCCTACAACAAGGATGACAACGGATTCAAGGAAAAGAAAGACGCTCTGCTAAGCGGTTCCGCGATGGTTTCGGTGTACGGCAGAAAAAATATGCTGACCTCGATCGCCAGCGGCTACAATTTCTTCGCTCCCGGATCGGGAATCGTCATTTCCGGAATGCAGAGCGATGCCCCGTCGCTTCCGTACGACGGAATGCATACAAGGTGGCAGGTCGGCACGAACTTGAACTCTGATGAGATAAAAGGCTTCACCACAGATGTCTCCGTAGTCTATTCCTCGGACGAGGTCGACAAACGGACCAGAACTGACAGGACGACTTTCAAGGAAGAAGGAGACCTCTCCGACATCTCGGACGAGACCGTGAGCGGTGATCTTGACAAGTTGAATGTCCGGCTTGAACTCCGGAAGAAGGACACCAAGAAAACCTCGCTTTACTTCAGACCTTACTTTTCCTGGTACGACTACAGCTCGACATCGACAGGCAGCACCAGTTCGCTGATGGAAGATGAGGAGAAGAACAGTGCGACGACATATTCATCCACCGGCAGGAGGGGAGTTTCCACAGGGGGCGACCTGACAGCGGGAGTAAGGAAACTTGGCAAGGACAGGCGTGCCCTGACCCTGGATTTCGGCTATTCCTTCGGTTCTTATGAAGGTGACGCCGCGGAGAAATCGACGACCAGGTTCGCCTCTTCCGATGAACCTGACGTCCGCGATCTGACCTACGACAAGAATGGCGGCAGCGGCGGGGTCAAAGGCACTCTCAATTATGTCGAGCCTTTCGGTAAGAACTGGGCGCTCAACGCCTCGTTGAGTTCCAGCTATTCTGTCCGCAGGGCGACAGATGACGCGGCCAACGCCGACGGCTCCGCGAACGATTACTATTCATCGGAGTCGGACAACTGTTATTTCTCCAATGAAGGACGCTTGCTGGCACAGTACGGCAAGGGCAGGACGAACCTGCAGATGGGCGGTGAGGCGCGGTTCTACAAGAACGAGAACTATGCCCGTTCCTACGGGCTCGACACAAGGACCGGAGCCGGGGAATGGCAGACAGCGTTCTCGCCTTTTTTGAACCTCAGGTATTCGGATGACCGCAACAATATGTACCTCAGGCTGTCCAGCAAGACGACAAGGCCGTCGTCCGCCAGCATACTGCCGACTTTCAGCATCGTCAATCCGACAAGGATAACCGCCGGCAACATCTACCTGAAGCCTGTCACTTCCGAGTCCGTGAGCGCCAGCTACAGCGCTACCTGGGGAAAGGTCAGGTTCAACGGATTTCTGTATGGGGATCATTCCTCCAACTCGCAGGTGTCGGCCATCTGGTTCGACAGCAACAGCGTCAGGTATTCCGTGCCGGTGAACACGAAGAAGCCTTCCTACAGTTCGAGCCTGAACGTGAGCGCGTTCACCTCGCTGGCGAAGAACCTGCGCGTCGCCCTTAACTGCGGTATGTCCGTCAACAGGTCTGTAGGCTACCAGAGCGTCGGCACTCTTGACGGAATCGACCTTGATTCCTTTGACTACACTGATTTCATGGCCGGTTTCTGGGGCGATGCGTCTGGCGACAGGTTCTACTCTGGCGAGAGCGGATTCCGCGAGAGTTCCACGTACACCTTCAGGAAAAACATTAATCTGAATCTGAATCTCAGCCTCGAGAACTTCTCGCTGTACTTCATACCGTCGGTCGACAACATGACGAGCAGATACTCATTGGATCCGAAGGCGAACACTAATTACTGGGACACGTCTCTGGCCTTGTCCGCATCCTACACGTCTCCTCACGAGTTTGAATTAGAGTCGAACTTTACGTATGACATATTAAGAGGCTATGGTTCAGGTTATGACGATGCCTATGCGGATTGCAGCGTGACCGTCGGCAAGAACATCAGGTCGTTCTATGTTTCGCTTTCAGTCCAGGACCTTTTCGACAGCGCAAGGTCGCTGCGGCGTGTCGTCCAGGATGACTATGTGCAGAATTCGTACACGAATGTGCTCGGCCGCTGCGTCCTGCTCTCGCTTACCTGGAATTTCGGCAAGATGGACGCTTCCAAGGGCGGCGCGGCCCAGAAAGCGATGTGGAAGATGGCATATTGACAATGAAGCATTTACATTATTGAATATATTAACGGAAATTTAACACGGTAACATTATGACTGATAACGTAAGCTGTGCCGGATGGAAGAAAATGCGCCGGCATATTCAGAAGCAACTTCAATCACGGCGGAAAGTCTCCGCATTGTCCGCAGGACCGGCCCGCACGCTGATTGCGGCCGCACTTGCCTTCACAGCGGCGGCCTGCTCGCCGGAAGCCCCGACGGAGAACATCGCCTTGAACAGGACGGCTACAGCTTCTTCTTCGTATGACTACAATCTGACGGCTCAGCTAGTCACCGATGGAATTATGCCGGACGGAGAACCCGCCTGGCTGAGGGTCACTACGGCGGACGGAGAACTGCCGAGGCGCGAGAAGGAATGGACGCTTGACGGCGGTCCGTATTCAAAGAACACTTTAAGCGGTGCCAATAATTTCATCGAATATGAATGGAGCCGTCAGTCGTTTTCGGCAGGGTGCGTGAGAATCGTCGGCACGGTCGCGTTCCGGGAACCCGCCTCCGGCTGGTCAGTCAGGTGCCTTGCCGGCAGGATAGGTGAGGATCTCAAGTCCGTCGGCTCGGTTCAGGGCGGCGGGATGCCGGGAGAAAGGTGGATGTCTGTGAAAGTGACCGACCCTAACAAAGAGACGGAGGAGATTCTCTGCCCTGCCTGCATGCTCTACCTGGAAATACCCGTAGAGAAAAATGTTGGATTCAGTCATTTCAAGATTGAATTCAATATGCCAGGAGCGATCTGGTGGGAAATCAATTCGGTCGATTTCACCGAAGGGTCTTCTTTCGGAGTGAGCAGGGACTCGGGACCTTATGATTCAAAGGAGTCAAGAGGTCTGAATATGCTTCCGTCGGAAATGTTCACCAGCGCCTGGATGAGCGCCGACGCCGAGCCTCAGTGGATATGCGTTGACCTAGGTTCCGAAAGGAAGTTCTCGGAAATCCGGCTGAACTGGATCCACGGACCGCAGGACGGAAGCGTTGAGGTTTCGGACGACGGCAAGTCCTGGAAACGGAAGGCAAGTCTGCCTAATGATGCCGCTGCTGAATATTCATTGAATGTCAAAGGTAAGGCCCGCTACGTGAGGGTCTCGATGAGCGGGGCGGACGAAAGCGGCCATTTCGCCCTCGGCGAGATCGCGGTGATGGGACCCGCGCAGGAGAAGAACCTGAAGGACACCGCAGCTGGCTCCGGCCGCTGGAAGGTCGCAAGGGCCTCTTCGGGACTCGGAACCGGCGAGGAGATATCTTCCTGCGGATATGATGATTCGGATTGGATGCCGGCAGTCGTCCCCGGCACCGTGCTTTACAGCTACATTGCGGCCGGAGCCGTTCCGGATCCCGGCATAGCCGACAACAACCTTCAGATTTCCGAGTCCTATTTCAACAGCGACTTCTGGTACAGGTGGACGGTTGACGGCCAGTCTTCCGCAAATGCCGCAGCCGGCACGCCGGCCGTCAGTGCGGAACCGGGCGGAAGAAAGATTCTGGCTTTCGACGGAATCAACTGGAAGGCGGAAGTGTTCTTCAACGGCAAGCGCGTCGGTGACATTGCAGGCGCATTCAGGCGCGGACGTTTCGACGTGACCGACCTCTGGGCCGCAAGCGGCAACACGGTTGCCGTTCACATATTCAAGAACGCGCATTTCGGTGCCGTCAAGGAGAAGAACGCTGAGAGTCCGGATTTCAACGGGGGAGTGCTCGGTGCCGACAACCCGACCTTCCACGCCACCGTCGGATGGGACTGGATGCCTTCCGTAAGAGGCCGCGATTCCGGCATCTGGAACGATGTCAGGATAGAGGACTGCTCTGACGTCGTGCTGGGCGACCCTCTCGTCACCAGCCGTGTCGCCGGTCCAGACACGCTCGCCTCGATGACTGTCTCGGTGAAGGCGGCGAACCTGTCGGACGTTGAAGTTTCCGGCACGCTGTCCGGACACGTCGCGGACATCGAGTTTTCGAGAAAAGTCATCCTTGCGCCGGGAGAAAACGAATTCGCGTTCTCTCCGGATGAATTCCCTCAATTGAAGGACAGAAGAATAGCCCTGTGG
>CAVCDF010000084.1:0-3853 GCA_963600795.1 Anaerotignum sp.
TGAGTACCTTGACCCCCTGCAGTCCGGACAAGGGATGTCCACGTCCGGCAGGAACTGCACGTCGAGGCTGATCGAGCCTGTTCCGTCGCAGGCCGGGCAGCGGAGTTTGCCGGTGTTGTAGGAGAAATCCCCGTCCTTGAATCCATGCTTTTTCGCGTCCGGAGTCTTGGCGAACACCTTACGCAACTCATCGTGGACATTGGCGTAGGTCGCCACGGTCGAGCGGATGTTTATGCCTATCGGTGAAGCATCTATGAGCTTCACCTGACGTATTCCTTCAAGAGAAACAGATTTCACGTGAGCGGGAAGGGGCTTGCCGCTTATGGCCGCCTGAAGCCCCGGGATGAGGCTTTCCAGCACCATTGTGGTCTTGCCCGAGCCGGACACTCCGGTCACCACCGTCAGCCGTCCCTTCGGAATCTCGACCGTCAGCGGCCTGACCGTGTGGATGGAATCTGTTGTCATCCTTATCGTTCCTTCACTGAATATGTTTTCCCTATTAGTTTGAACCTCCGCTTGAACAGATGTCTTGCCCGAAAGGAAAGGCCCTATCCTCGAATTGTCATCGGCCTCTATCCGGCTGACCGTGCCTTGGGCTATGACTTTTCCGCCGTCTGCTCCAGCTCCCGGCCCCATCTCGATGATCCAGTCGGATTTCGCCAGGATCTGGGTGTCGTGGTCGACGAGGATGACGGAGTTGCCGTCCGCCACGAGGTCGTCCATCACCCCGCAGAGTCCGACGATATTGGACGGATGCAGCCCTATGGAAGGCTCGTCAAGCACATAGAGAACACCGGTCGTACGGTTCCTCACGGCTCTGGCCAGCTGCATCCTCTGCCTTTCTCCGGTCGAGAGCGTCGAGGCCGCCCGGTCCAGGGCCAGATAGCCTATTCCGAGGTCGAGAAGCCGCCTGGCCGTGTCCAGGAACGAGGCGCAGATGCTTTCCGCCATAGGGCGCATCTGTTCCGGCATCGAGGCCGGGACCGTCCGAACCCAATCCACGATCTCCGAAAGAGTCATCGAGCAGGCCTCGGCCAGGGATATTCCTTTGATCCTCGGCGCTCTGGCGGCTTCTGAAAGCCTTGTGCCGCCGCAGTCGGGGCAGGTGTCCAGCCGCAGGAACCTCTCCACCCGCTTCATCCCCTTCTCGTCCTTGACCTTGGCGAGGGCGTTCTCGACCGTGTAGGCGGCGCTGTAGTAGGTGAAGTCCAGTTCGGCGGCGTCGTTGGAGTTCTTTGGCTTGTAGAAGATGTGCTTCTTCTCGGCCGGGCCGTGAAGCACGATCTCTTTCTCCTTGTCGCTCAGCTGGTCGTAGGGGATGTCCGTGCGGACTCCCATCGCCCTGCACACATCCTTCATCAGCGACCACATCAGCGTGTTCCAGGGAGCGACCGCCCCCTCATCGATGGTCAGGCTGCCGTCCGGCACAAGGGTGGACTCGTCCACGGTGCGGATTGTCCCCGTGCCGTCGCAGGTCCTGCAGGCCCCCTGTCTGTTGAAGGACAGCTCTTCGGCGGAAGGAGCGTAGAAATGAGTTCCGCATTCCGGGCAGACGAGTTCCTTTCCGGCCGCCACGAGAAGCGTCGGCTCGAGGTAATGTCCGTTCGGGCAGCGGTGGCTTCCGAGCCTCGAGAACATAAGGCGGAGGCTGTTCAGAAGTTCCGTACCCGTACCGAAGGTGCTGCGGATGCCCGGAATCCCCGGCCTCTGGTGCAGCGCCAGGGCTGCCGGCACATAGAGGACCTCATCCACGTCGGCCCTGGCCGCCTGGGTCATCCGCCTCCGGGTGTAGGTGGAGAGCGACTCGAGGTAGCGGCGGGATCCTTCGGAGTAAAGCACCCCGAGGGCGAGCGACGACTTGCCCGAACCCGACACTCCGGCGATGCCGACTATGCGGTTCAGCGGGATGTCCACGTCTATGTTTTTAAGGTTATGCACCCGCGCCCCGCGCACTTCAATCTTTTCCGGTTGGCTGCCCATTTTCTTTCTTGGATTATGAATATGACTGCGAATGTCTTGTTCAGACAAAGATAGGCATAGTTTGCCGATTCACCGAAGTTTCTTTTGCCCGGAGACGGTTCCCGGAGGTCTGGAATGCAGGCCGGCAGCAGTCGGACGGCGGTTACCGCTCCGAAAGCAGGTCCAGAAATCGGTCGGCTTATAACATTTCCGCGTGTCATCGGAAACATACGCTGCCATAATTAGTAAAACAAAGTTGTTTATAGCACTAACAAAATTGTTAAGCTAATATTCCGAGAGCAGACGGCAGAAAAAAAGCAGTCCGGAGACCTTTTCAAAGTCTCCGGACTGCTTGGAAATTGCAAGATTCTACTCGGACTCGGATTCGGATGCCGGTACCTGTTCAGGTTCCTCCGGAAGTTCCGGAGCGGCCGCCTGAACCTCAACGGGAGCGGAAAGAGCCCTGGCGGCTGCGACGGCGCAGTTGATGCCGTCGATGGCAGACGACACTATTCCGCCCGAATAACCGGCTCCTTCGCCGCAAGGCAGGAGTCCAGGGAAGGAGTCAGCCTCGCAGGTCTGAGGATTTCTCGGGATGCGGACAGGCGAAGATGTCCTTGACTCCACACCGATCAGCAGAGCGTCGTTGGTGTAGTAGCCTCTCATCGATTTCTGGTTCACAAGAGGGAACACCTCCTGAAGTCTCTCGCTGATGAATTCAGGAAGCAGTTCGTGCAGAGGAGCGGAAACCACACCCGGCCTGTAGGAAGTTTCAGGAAGGGTTTCCGACTCTTCCCCCTCGCAGAAATCGACCATCCTCTGGGCAGGGGCCGCAAACGGATTGTCGCTGCGCGTGTGGGCATATTCCCACATCTTTCTTTCGACGTCCTTCTGGAAATCGAGGCCGGCGAAAGCTCCCGACTTAGAATATTCCTCAGGGATGTCCTCCGGGTTGATCTGGACTACGACTCCGGCATTGGCGAACTTGCCGCTGCGGGCGGAATTCGACATTCCGTTCATCACGATGGTCTCGGGCTCGGTTTCCGAAGGCACCAGCACGCCGCCGGGGCACATGCAGAAGGAGAACACTCCCCTGCCGATGACCTGCTCGGCAAATGAATATTCGGCGGCAGGCATATCCTTCTCCCACATCCCGTGGTAGCGGATGTCGTTGATGAGCTGCTGCGGGTGCTCGACGCGCACGCCCATCGCGAATCCCTTCACCTCAAGCGGGCATTCCTTCGCCGCAAGCATTTCATAGATGTCGCGCGCCGAATGTCCCGTCGCGAGAATTACTTTCCTTGATGAATATTTCCGTACGCTCGGCTTTCCCGCCTTGGTCGGATTCTCGGAATCAAGAGCCTTCACCTCTATCGTACCGTCGGCCTTGCGGGTGATGTCGGTCACCTTCGTGCCGAAATGATATTCACCGCCCCTTGACACGATGCACTCACGGATGTTCTCCACGACTTTCGGGAGACGGTCGGTGCCGATGTGCGGGTGCGCGTCGACGAGAATCTGCGGGCTGGCTCCGAAGTTCACGAACTGATGGAGCACTTCCCTGATGTCTCCCCTCTTGGAGGATCTTGTGAAAAGCTTGCCGTCGGAGAACGTTCCTGCTCCGCCCTCGCCGTAGCAATAGTTGGAATCAGGGTTAAGCACTCCCTCGCGGGTCAGTTTAGCCATGTCGAACTTGCGGTCGCGGACATTCTTGCCCCTTTCCAGGATGACCGGCTTGAAGCCCAGGGTCAGGAGCTTGAGGGCCGCGAACATTCCGGCGGGTCCCGCACCGATGATGGTCACAGGTTCCGCTTCAGTCACATCCTTGTACTCGGGAACCTCATAAGGGACATAAGATTCGAACCTGTGGTTGTAGCCCTCAATGCGGTAGCGG
>CAVCDF010000085.1:0-10975 GCA_963600795.1 Anaerotignum sp.
TACCAATGCATATGCTTTTCAACAAACATTTAAAGGTTGTGTCAACTTGAAGTCCATTCCTGAAGATCTTTTTAGCAGTTGCACACATATTACGAATCTATCCGGATGCTTTTGGAACTGTAAATCACTTATTACAATCCCTGAATCCTTATTCAATAATTGTCGGGAACTTGATTCCATATCAGAAATTTTCCGTGAATGTTCAAAATTGGAAAATGCCCCCATTAAATTGTTTGACAACAATAGAAAAATACGAGACATCAGGATTGCTTTTTACCTTACATCTTTGAAAGGAGAATCCCCGTATACGGTTATAAATGGGAAAAAATATCATCTATATGAAAGGAATGACGCCCCAGACTATTTCGCTTCCATTACAGCGATGTACCAGTTATTTAGTGGGTGTTGGTGGAACCTCGACGACAAGGACCTTATCCCTGATATTTGCAAATAACTCTCATCCTTGAAATGATTGAACCTGCCGGCGCGCTGCCCTGCTTTATGTAAATCCCGAGATTTTATGTAAGTTTGCAGGGAATATCATGGGGTTGTATTCATTCTATAGGATTTCGAAGCCTTCGGGGACGAGGGTGCCGCAGGAAAGCGTGCAGGCTGAATATCTCAGGCTGAGGGGGCGCACTTTCTGGGGCGTTACCGGAGCCTACGCGCTCTACTATGTCTGCCGGATGGCGATGAGCGTCGTGAAGCAGCCGCTGATCGACGGCGGAACCTTCACCGCAGCCCAGCTCGGAATCATCGGCTCGGCTTTCTATTTCGCCTACGCCTTCGGAAAATTCGTCAACGGCTTCGTTGCAGACTACTGCAATGTCCGCCGATTTATGGCCACCGGAATCCAGGTCTCCACTCTCCTGAACCTGCTTATGGGATTTCTCGGACTTGTTTTCGGCTGGACAAGGCTTTCGCCCGTCGTCCTGTTCGTGACCTTCGCCGTCTTCTGGGGCATCAACGGATTCTGCCAGTCGATGGGAGCCCCTCCGGGAGTGATCAGTCTGTCAAGGTGGTTCCCGCTCAACAGAAGGGGGACCTACTACAGCATCCTCAGCGCGACGCCTTACCTCGGAAAATCCTTGTCGGTCTTCGCACTTGGTGTCGCTGTCGGCGCGCTGGGGTGGGAATATGGCTTCGTCTTCTCCGCCGCCGGTGGTCTGGTCGGCTCGCTTCTGATCATTCTTCTGGTCAGCGACACGCCGGAAAGCAAGGGGCTGCCGTCCGTGCAGGAACTTTCAGGGGAAGCGCCGCAGAAGTCCGACACGATGCCGACCAGGGACCTTCAGAAGAAGGTCCTGAGGAATCCGGGAATATGGATAATCGCGCTTTCTAGCGCATTCGTGTACATCACCCAGCACGCCGTCAGCGAATGGGGGGTGCTGTTCCTGCAGAAAGGCAAGGACTTCTCCCTTGCCGGAGCTACGCAGATCATAGCGTTCTCGGAGGCTTTCGGAATTGCGGGCACGGTGCTGGCCGGATGGCTGTCCGACAGGGTGTTCAAAGGCAACCGGTTCATTCCCGTGCTGATTTCCGGACTTGTCTGCCTACTGTCGCTCGCCGCGTTTCTGTTCGGTGGCGGAGGCTATGTGCTGAACATAGTCTGCGTCTCATTGTTCAGCCTTTCGATCGGAGTCGTCTACTGCACGGTGGCCGGACTGATGGCGCTCGACATCGTGCCGCGGAAAGCTACCGGAGCCGCCCTCGGGATGGTAGGACTTGCAAGTTATGTGGCCGCAGGCGTGCAGAACATCGTCAGCGGAGTGATGATAGGGGAGAGCGGCTTCAACTTCGGGCCGGTCTCGGTGTTCTGGCTCGTCGCGTGCTCGTTGAGTTTTCTGATTCCCGTCCTCTGCTGGAAAATGCTCAGGACAGGCAAGTGAATCATTCTCCGGCTTCCTTCAGCCTTTCCGCATTCTCGGCGATCTGAAGCTGGTTGATGCATTCCTGGATGTCGCCGTCCATAAAGACCGGAAGGTTGTACATCGACCAGTTGATGCGGTGGTCGGTCACGCGGCCCTGCGGATAGTTGTAGGTGCGGATCTTGGCGGAACGGTCTCCGGTGGAGACCATCGTCTTGCGCTTCGCACCGATCTCGTCCAGATACTTCTGGTGTTCGAGATTGTACAGTCGTGTTCTGAGTTCCTCGAAAGCCCTGTCCTTGTTCTTCAGCTGCGAACGCTCCTCCTGGCACTGCACGACAAGTCCGGTAGGAAGGTGGGTGAGACGCACTGCCGAGTAGGTGGTGTTGACGCCCTGGCCTCCTGGACCTGACGAACAGAAAAGGTCAAGACGGATGTCGTCCCATTTGAGGTCCACGTCGAATTCACCGGCTTCAGGGAAGACAGCCACGGAAGCGGCCGAAGTCTGGATTCTGCCCTGCGTCTCGGTCTGCGGGACTCTCTGCACGCGGTGCACGCCGGATTCGTATTTCATCGTGCCATAGACTCCATCGTCGTTGGAGGAAAGCTTGAAGACAATCATCTTGTAGCCTCCGGCGGTGCCGGGAGTCTCGTCGTTGATCTCAAGTTTCCAGCCGCGCTTCTCGGCGTATTTGGAATACATCCTGAAAAGGTCTCCGGCAAAGATTGCGGCCTCGTCGCCGCCGGTGCCTCCGCGGATCTCTATGATGGCGTTCTTGCTGTCGTCAGGGTCGGCCGGGATGAGCAGAATCTTGATCTGCTCTTCCATCTCGGGAATCTTCGGCTCTATCTCCGCGATCTCCGCCCTCGCCATTTCCCTCAGGTCGTCATCCTTCTCGTTGATCATTATGTCCTTGGCCTCCGTCAGTTCGTCGATCATCTTCTTGTACTCGAGTCCGGTCCTGATGATAGGCTCAAGTTCCTTGTAGTCCTTGTTGAGCTGGACGTATTTCTTCATGTCGGCGATAACCTCAGGGTCGGCAAGCTGCGCCTGAAGGGAATTATACTTGTCCTGAAGAGCCAGGATTTTGTCAACCAGTGTGTTTTCTGCCATATTCTTAAATTGACTTGACGTAGCAACGGCGTCTCATGAAAAGTTCGTGCTCGTATTTCCCCCACACGTTGACCGCGCCGTTCGTTTCAATCTGAGGGTTGGAGATCGACCACACCGTCCCAGCCTTGATGTATTTCTTGGACAACGCGCAATGGTAGATCGACGAGACTCCGGTGTTCTGCCACTTCGGAACCGCTCCGTTGATCATAAGGTCTACGGTGTCGTATTTGTGCATCGCTCTGAGCAGGTGGAACCATCCGAACGGGAAAAGGTGACCTTTTGCCTTCTGCAGCGCCGGCGAGATGGTAGGGAAGGTTATGCCGAATCCCACAAGCTCTTCGTTGTCGTCGAATATTATGCTGCTGGTCTTGTCGGACACATACTTCAGCACCTCGCTCGCTTCCTCCTCGATTTCCTCCTTGGTGAACGGGATGAAATTGTAGACGGTTTTCGCGAAGCTCTCGTTGTACACATCGAAGAAGTACCTGACCATCTTCTTGTCCTTCTTGAGCTTGTCGAGGCTGCCCTCGTGCAGGTTGTATTTCTGCTTGAGAAGTCCTGCGATTCTCGTTATCTTTTCCTGGAGCGGCTGGTTGGCGGCTATCTTGTACTGGACCCAGTCACATTCCTTGACGTAGCCGAGAGACGTGACGAAGTCGTTGTAGTAAGGATAGTTGTACAGACAGTTGAACGGCGGGATGCTCTCGAAGCCTTCCACGAGCATTCCCTGCTTTCCCAGCGTGTTGTAGTACAACGGACCGTGGATTTCGTTCATTCCGTTCTCCTTCGCCCAGGCCTCGGCCGTGCCGAGCAGAAGTTCCGCCACCTTGAAGTCATTGATGGTGTCGAACCATCCGAAGCGCGCGCGCTTCTTGCCGTAGAGGGCATTGTAGCGCGGATTGATCATCCCGCAGATGCGGCCGACGACGGTTTTCCCGTCGAGAACCATCCACATCTTGCGCTTGCAGTAGGACAGTGAAGAAACTTTAGTAAGGGATTTGACCTGATCGCTGTGTAGTGCGGGAACGTACTGCGGGCAATCCTTGTACAACTTGTCAGGGAACTTGATGAATTTCATCAAATCCCTTTTACTCACAACCTCAACAACTTTATAATCAGGCATATAATCTCAAAATCCGTGTTCCCTCGCGGGAATGGCGGTTGCAAATTTAGTAATTTGTCAAGTTTTAGACAAATTACCTTATTCAAAGTTTATTCAGTTTTAAGGTGAAATTCCGTTACAGTCCCTTGCTTTTCCCCTCGTCCCAGATTTCGTCCATCTCGGCAAGCGTCATGTCGTGCAGGTTCCTGCCCTGGCGGATGGTGTGTTCCTCAAGGTAGGTGAATCGGCGGCGGAACTTGTCGCAGGCTCTGTTGAGCGCCGTGTCCGGGTTGAGGCCGTAGAGCCTTGCCGCGTTGATGGTGGCGAATAGGAAGTCGCCGAGTTCCTCCTCCGCACGGTCGGTTGCGGCTTTGCGCTCCTCTTCGGTTGCGGCGCCGTCCATAGCGTCCATCTCGTCCTCAAGTTCCTGCCTTTCCTCCTTGACCTTGTCCCAGACCTGACGTTTCTCTTCCCAGTCGAAGCCTACGCCCCGCGCTTTGTCCTGCATCGAGAAAGCCTTGAGAATCGGAGGCATCGCATCCGGGATTCCGGACAGGATGCGCTTGTTCCCGCCCTTCTCCTTGGCCTTGAGCATCTCCCAGTTCTCCGAGACTTCCTCGGCGTCGGCGACCTTGGTGGTCGAGAACACGTGCGGATGCCTGTAGATCATCTTTTCGCAGAGCTTGTCCATTACGTCGGCTATGTCGTAGCGGCCTTCCTCCTCGGCTATCTTGGCATAGAAGATGACGTGCAGGAACACGTCGCCGAGTTCCTTCTCGAGCGCGGCATCGTCCTTCTTCATCACGGCGTCGCTGAGCTCATAGACCTCCTCGACGGTCATCGGGCGCAGAGTGTCTATCGTCTGCGCGTGGTTCCAAGGACATTCGGCGCGAAGCCTGTCCATAACGTCGAGGGCGCGTTCGAACGCCGCAAGTTTCTTTTCCCTGTTGATCATATTTTTGAATCTTTATATTCCGGAATCAATGTTCATTCGCTCCCTACCGTGATCGTCTTCACTTCCCTCGAATTCGATTCGGCGGCGCGCTGTTCCCGCTTCTTCCTGCCTGTGAACAGGTTCCGGAAGAACTCCCTGAAGGAGTTGAACTCTTTCTGGTAGGCGATGCCCACTCCGCTGCGCTGGGTGTTGTCCAGGTAGGTCGTGTAGTCGTCAGCCGAGTGCGAGAAGAGGTTGAGCCTCAGCTGCCCCGGTTTGTCGAGCTTGATTTCTATGTCGAGGTCGCCGACGACGTCGGCTCCGGAAGAGGACGTGGTGCGGTAGTCTCTGTTTCCGACGTTGCCGTTGACGATCACTCTGTTGTTGAAGAGCTGCGTCGAGACGGCGACATCGAATATGTTTGTGCCGCTCTCGCTTGACTGGTAGTTAAGGCCAAGGTCGAGAGGTATGTCAAGTTTCTGCAGGATGTTGTTCAGTTGGCCTGCCATTATTTCGGCTACGTTGGAGAACAGCATGTTGGTGTTGTTGACGACTCCCGACTGCTCGTCCGGAAGGAAACTGCCGGAAATCAGCAGCGCCAGGAACTGCCTCTGGACCTTGTCGTTGGTGTTGAGCGCGCTTTCCACCCTTGACTTGGTGGTAGGGTCAAGGTCCGGGACATCGATCGAGAAGGACAGGTTCGGCTCCCGCATCTTTCCTGTCACGCCGATTCCGCAGTTCACGAGCCTGCGCGCCGACACTGCCGTGGTGTCGGAAATCAGGGTGGCCACGGAAGCCTTGGTCGAATACACTCCGTTGATGTTGAGGTCGCTGTCCATCACGTCCCCGTTGAACCTGACGGTGCTGCCGTCGGAGATCGTGAAGTCTCTCTTGGCGATGTCCATCGCATTGAAATGGAAATTGCCGGAAGTCAGGGTGTAGTCTCCGTTGATGGTGAACAGGTCGCGTTTCGGCCTCACCTCAATTTCGATCTGTCCCTGTCCTCTGCCCGTCAGCACGTTTCCGGCGCTCCTGTCGATTTCTATGTGCGCCTCCGTCCCCTGGTTGGCGTTTATCTTCAGCTTCACTCCGAAGTCGCTGGACTTGCCGCTATCTTCATCGTAGCTTCTCATCATCTCCTCGTAAGGGTCGATGACTGATTCAGCGGCCGGCTCGATGAATGTCAGCAGGTTGCTGTCGCCGTCATTGGAGGCGTTGTCAATAGGAATATGTATGTTCCCTTCCTTGACGGTCCTTGCCTTGACATCGAGAAGTATGGCGTTGAAAGGCCCATTTATCAGCACGTCTCCGGTGGCGAAAAGATGGCCGTAGAACGACTGGTTGTCATTCTCGCCCATATCTATGGCCTCCATCCTGTCCATCCGGATCTTCGTGTCCATCCTGATGTCCTTGAAACCTCCGAATGTCAGGCCTCCGGTGATGGTGCCGGTGCCGTCGAACCTGTCCTTGACTGAGATGCCGTCGAATGACAGCCCGTCGCCGGTGACGGAGAAAGGCCCGTTCACCGTGTAAGGGACTTTCGTGAATCCGACTTTCAGAAGCACGTCGTCGAACCTGGTGTTTTCGCTCGAAAGCGCCAGATCGTCAATTGTCCCCGCCGCCTTTATCCGGCCGCTTATCGGGCCGTCCATCTCGCTGAACACCGACTGCAGGACGGGAGCGGCGTAGCCGACGTTGAACCTGTCGAAGTCGGCCGTGGCATCGATTCTCCTGTCCTTGATGAAGTAGTTGGCGTGGATGTCCAGCGTCTTCCTCCCGTCCAGGTCGTTCTTCGCGATGAAGTGCAGTTTCCCATCGTCGAGCGAACTTGCCAGCCTCAGCGTGCCCATTTCCTGTCCGGCGACTTTAGTGGAGTCTGAAGTCAGGTTCATCATCAGGCTGGCGTCGGTCTTCCACGGAGACGTGACGATCGCGTGTCCGGTCGCGAGTCCGGATATTCCGAAATCGTCTCCGAGGAACTTGTCGGCAATGTCCAGGTCGAACTTCACGAGCTTCATCGACAGCGTGTCCTTCCTGGAGGATGAATATCCTCCGTCAAGGCTGATCGACTGCTCGCCGCAGGTGGCGGTCAGATTGCCGATGCTGATGTCCTTGCCGACCGATTCGATCATTGAACTGGAGATGTTCCAGTCCGCTCCGTTGTAGGTGATGACTGACGGCAGGGTCCTGGCGGTGACAGCAAGTTCTCCGCCGCGGGTTCTCCGGATGTCGCCGGTCAGGAGAAACTTCCCGCCGTTCGCCGGCTCGGTGCCGTTGTCGTAGCGGTATCCTGCCGAGAATCCGTTGTCCCTGGCGCTGAACTCAAGGCGGTTGTTGAGGATCTTGAGCCCCGCCGCAGACAGTTCGGAACTTGTCAGCGCCGCATTCAGGCTGCTGTCCCTGTTGTCAAGCGAGATGTCGAGGTTCTTGAGGTAGTTCTTCTTCAGGGCCAGACGCGGCGACTTGACCGTGGCGTTCAAGTCGCCTTCACCGGTTATGTCCATCTTGAGAGAGGTGCCGTTGGCGACGTACAGACCCGGCAAGAAGAAGGCGAGTATGTCCTTCGCGTCGGTGATGTTGAGGTTGAGTTCGTACCTGTCTCCGTTCCATCCGGACTTCCCGGCTCCCGCGAGCGCCGGCAGTTCCCTCTGAAGGGTAAGGTCGCGGACATCGCGCGGAAGGCTCGTCAGAGGCTTGGTGCCGATGAAGGTTCCGTCAGCGAAAGTGGAAGTGAAGTTGATTCTCTTTATCTCGTTGTTGGAGTGTGACTTGATGCAGATGTCGCCGATTCTGTGCCTGCCCTGTCCGCTTTCAAGATTCAGGTCGGTCACGTCAAGGTCTCCGATGATGTCGCCGCGGCTTACTCTCATATAGTTGGCGTTCATCTGCGCCGAGATCCTCGAGACCTCGCGGCTGTCAAGGTGAAGTGCGTGGAGGTCGGCGTAGCCGAGCGAAGCGTAGAACTTGTAGATGCCGTTGCGGGTCTTGTCCGAAAGCGTGAAGAGTCCCTGGAAAAGGAAGTTGAGGTTCGGGTCGCGGCAGACGATCCGCCCGTCGAAGGCGTTGTCTGAATATGTTCCCGCCGCATCGATGTCTGAATATTCATACCCCAGGGCCTGCAGGCTGCTGATGTGCAGCGAGTCGATTCTGACTCCGGTGCGGCCCTGCCCAAGGGTCGCTTCCAGCGTCGAGGTCATTGTAAGATTCCCCAGCTGTCTGACTCCTGACAGTTTGCCGACGTCGAGGTCCCCGGCTTCCAGCTTTCCGGCGAACGTCATGGCTTTTCCTTTGGTGATGAGATTCCCTGCTGAAGCGTCCACGGTCAGGGAGCCGAGAGCCGACGTGAGCGAGCCTTCGGCTTTCAGCCTGTCGAGAATTCCGCTTACTCTGCCGTTGAAAGTCAGTCTTGTGCCGGCGGCTATCCTGGAAAGGTCAATCCTGGCATTCGGAGCGAAGCCCCTTATGAATGTGCCCAATCCGGCCGAGGTGAAGCTCAGGCCGTCGGCGATGAAGTCAAGGTTCATATTCTTGACATCCGGAAGTCCTGTCAGCCGCCCCTCGAACGCTCCGCAGACTCCGCTGTGAACTTCCGAGAACGCCAGCCTGCTGACGTTGAGGTCGCTTACCGTGCCCTCGACGTCGCCTTGGCCGATGTCGAGCAGCACGTTCCTTGTGCGGAGCGACGGCGCGAAATAGGAGATGCTCTTGAAGTCAAGCCGGCCGCTGACGGCCGCTCCTGTCATCCGGACTTTGCGGATGTAGTCGGAGAAGTCCTTGACGCCGTCATATTCCATCGAATATTCATCCATCCTTATGTCGGACCAGGCATCGACCAGGTGAAGGCCGCTGATGAGGGTCAGGCCGGGCGAGACTTCCGCCTTTCCGGACAGTTCCTCGATGACGTAGCCGCTTTTCTCCTCGGCCGCTATCCCGTCGACGGTTCCCGTGACCTTGCCGTCGGCGAATGAGATGTCCCTTGCCTTGAGGCTGACCACGTTTATGTCGAAATCTTTCCAGTCTATGCCGTACTCGCGGGGCGGGACGTCCTTCTTAAGATTCTTGAGCCTGAACCTGAAACCGTTCACCTTTACACGGTCGGCTTCGAACGAGAATTTCATCGGAGATTTTTCTGTTTTCTCCGGATTGCCGTTGATGAAGCGTTTGAGGTTGCTTCCGCGGGTTTCGCCGGCAAGGGTGAAAGTGCCGCCGGTGACGTTGATTCTGCGGAACCGGATCATGGAGTCGCGCCTCAATCCCTTGAGCGAGAATGTGGCGACTATCGATTCCGCCGACGCTATGGTGTCGAGCCGTTCGCCGCAGCGGTCTGTCGCCGGGTCGTTGTCGAGAAGGACCAAGTCTTTGATCACCAGGGCGTTGAACGGCCTCAGGTGAATCTTCGAGAACTTAATCTGTCCGTTGACGCTTCCGCTCAGGGACTCGACGGCCTTCCCTGCAATGAAGGTCTGCACCGCAGGAGTCTGAACAAGAATCCAGCAGGTGAACAGAATCGCGGCCAAGGTGACGGCAACAGTCCGGAGTATCTTCAGCATCATTTTCCAGCAGTCCGCGCAGCAACTGCCGCGCCCTCTTCCTGAACCATTTCAAAATGGCTTCTCGGAAGAATCGCAAATTTACTAAAAAATGTTGTATCTTTGCGCTCCGGTTTTAAGAAACAGTTTCTAAGTCTTTGAAGAATATGTCGGATTATATCCTTGGAATCGAATCGAGCTGCGACGACACGTCGGCTGCCGTGATCAAGGACGGGTTCCTGCTCTCCAACGTGATAGCGAGCCAGCAGGTCCACAAGGATTATGGGGGAGTCGTCCCTGAACTCGCCTCAAGAGCGCACGAGCAGAACATCGTGCCTGTCGTCAGCCAGGCTCTTGACAAAGCCGGAATCAAGCCGTCCGACCTTACCGCCATCGCCTTCACCAGAGGCCCAGGTCTTCTGGGTTCCCTGCTCGTAGGAACATCTTTCGCCAAGGCGCTCGGAGTGGCGCTTGGCATTCCGATAATTATGGTCAATCATCTGCAGGGGCATATCCTTGCCGATTTCGTGCGTCAGGAAGGCAAGGAAAACCGCCATCCTGAGTTTCCGTACCTTTGCCTTCTCGTTTCCGGCGGCAATTCCCAGATCGTCAAGGTGAACAGTCCGCTTGACTACGAGATTCTCGGCCAGACCATAGACGACGCGGTAGGCGAGGCTTTCGACAAATGCTCCAAGATGATGGGACTCGGCTATCCGGGCGGACCGGTGATCGACAGGCTGGCCAAGCTCGGTGACCCGGACAGGTTCAAGTTCGCTAAACCGCAGATTCCCGGTCTGGACTACAGTTTCAGCGGAGTCAAGACTTCGCTGCTGTACTTCGTCCGCGACGAGATGGCCAAGGATCCGGAATTTATGGAGAAGAACAAGGAGGACATCTGCGCAAGTTTCCAGAAGGTGCTGATAGACATTCTGATGGACAAGCTGGTCAAGGCTTCGAAGCTGACCGGCATAAAGGAGATCACCATAGGCGGAGGAGTGTCCGCGAACAGCGGGCTCAGGTCAAGGATAGAGGAGACAGGCCGCAGGCGCGGATGGAACACTTATCTTCCTGAGTTCAAGTTCACGACGGACAACGCGGCCATGATAGCCGTGGCTGGCTGGTTCCGGTACCTCGCCGGCGAACGTACTCCGCTGGACGTTGCTCCAGTCTCAAGAATTGCTGACTATTGATTTTTTACCGATGATAGAATTTGAAATGACAGGCCGTGTGGGGCGTGACCTCAGGCCGGACGACGTTAGGATTGTGGCTGCAAGGGAGATGAATCTCCGCGGCAATGCGATCATCAACGTGATTGACCCGACAAAGTCTTTCCAGCCGACGTTCCCTAACGCCGATGTGACTTGCGTCATCGCCAAACGTTCGATTGACGCCAGAAACGATGTGGTCTACCGCTACCGCATTGAGGGC